>CALRIM020000082.1:0-13871 GCA_943360385.1 Rhizobium sp. Q54
TATTTCTAAAATATGGATAAAACCTATTCACGGCATTGGGTACACCTATTTGTGCAAAGTAGGCTAGAAATAAACCCATTTCTAAAACAAATCTTAGTAAACCAATCTCTTCAAGGGGTAGGCATTTAGGGAATAACCAAACAATATTAAAATAACCAACTACAATACCAATGTATTGAACAATTAGTGACTTAAAACTTTGTCTAATTACAATTCCCAAAACTTATATTTTAATAGCTATACGACCTGTGTAATCAATCCAGTTTAATAAAATTGGAATATTGTTTTCTTCGAAATATTGATCCACAGCTTTTCTTGCACCTTGCCAATGACCGTAGTCGTCGATAATAATTACACCTCCTTTAACTAAGCGAGGAAATAAGTGAACCAACTCATGATAAGTAGACTCATACCAATCTGTATCTAGTCTCAACAATGAGATTTGTTGAGGAATATCCGAAGGGATAGTATCTTCTACTTTACCCTTAATCATTTTAATTTTTTCCTTAGGATAGTCAGTGCTGTATATGTTATTGCTTACATCTTCAAAATCAGCAAAACATTGGTTGATGCCTTTCCAGGTATCTTCTCCTGTATCACCATGTACTGATACGTCTTCTCCAGTAGGCTCAGACATTCCTTCATATGTATCGTACATATAAATATTTCTTTGAACATCTGCATGCTTTAATAAAGTAAGCGCAGATACCATTGAACTTCCACCCCTCCACACACCACATTCAACGATGTCGCCCTCTATTTTATTTTTATGCACATACTTAATGGCGTTATGAAGTGACCAAATTCTATCTATAGAAGTCATGGTATAAGGTCTAACTTTCTGATAAATTTCTTTGAATTCTGCTGTAGTACGGTCAGTTTCAACTTCCTCTGTTTTTTTTATGATATCGTAACCAAATTTTTGAAGCGTACTTCTTACTATTTTATTTATCATCCTTCTATGATCTCCTTAAGTTTATAAATTCTATCTGCAATATTATAATTCTTTTGCATATGTTTCCTTGCATTCGATCCAAACAGATCAATTTTTTCATGATCATTCATCAATTGCTTTACTTTTTCATACATACCTATATAATCACCCTCATCTACTAAGTATCCTGTATTTGAATCAACAACTGCCTCTTTTATACCAGCATGTTTTGTACTCACTATTGGAAGTCCAGATGAAGATGCCTCTAAAACTGTATTAGGCGTTCCTTCTGAATCACCTGATATTGGTCTAAGGGAATGTTGCAAAAACACTTTGGCTTTTTGCATAGTTATAGAAATCTCTTCAGGAGACTTTACCCCCATCATTGTGATAGAATCGTTTAAATCTAATTCTTGAATTAAATCTTTACATTCCTTTTCTAGTTCACCACCACCAATCATCCAAAGCTCTACATCCTTGATGTCATTTTTTAAGAGGCCAAAAGATTTTATTACCAATGTAGGAGCTTTTTTAGGTGTCAACCTTCCAACTGATAATAGAATATTCCTATTCTTACTAGGCAATGTAGGTTGAAATTTTTCTAACTCAACCCCATATGGATTGTTGATTATTTTATCAGATGTAATTCCTAGTTTTTCCAATTCCATTTTCATATCATCAGATACCACAACAATTTTCTTTACCATTGTCGACATTCTTAAATATTCATCTTTGAATTTAGAAATGGTTTTGTATTCATATGCATCAAACCCATGAAAATGAGCAACAAGTGGAATATTTAATTGATAACAAGTATCAATCATATTACAAGCTGTAATGCCATATTCAGCAAGCACTACTTCAACGTTATTCTTAATTAAAAAATTCTTTAAGGCTGCTTTATATAAAGAAGTGTAAACATTTGGCAAATATTTTTTTACTCCTGCTCTAAATATATTTATAGACCATGGGAAAGAAAATATGCTTTGTTTATGTTGATCAACATAAGGCATCCATCCATCAGTGAGTGTAACAGCAGGTTTTAAAAATTTAATATGATTATGTATAAACGTCTCCGAATATGAATACGGATTTGGATATGCAATTAATAGTTTCATATTATTTCTTTACTCTAGCAACAATTAAAAATGTACAGGCATCTGTATCCTTGGTTCCTTGTTTGGTGGTTTTATCAAACAAAGAAATAAGTGATTGCATGATAAATATAAATATAGGTTTGATTATTCTTGGAACCTTAAACATCAATCCATCTTGAAATAATTGTAATCCCATCGCTGAGCGACCAATGATTCCTCTAAAATCAATAACTTCAAACCCATTGTTTTCAACAATCTTTTTCAATCCTGCTGAGGTCCACCTCCAGTAATCATAAGGATCAGGGTGATACATCCAATAACCATGTGTGGTTAATAACAATAACCCATCTTTTTTTAATACCCTATATGCCTCTCTTAAATATAAATCAGGGTTATCCACATGTTCAAGCACCTGAGTAGAAAGAACAATGTTTGCTGAAGCATCATCACACATCAAATGCCCCAGAGGGTCAAGTTTTATTTGTATTTGGGGGTTATCGCTTAAATCAGCCCCTTTATATTCTGAAACTTTTTGTTCAAATAATTGTCGGTAAGGCATGCTACCACAACCATAATCAATGAGGACCTCTTCTTTAACTAAGTATTTATTATATGCATACTCTACTAATTTTTTCAACTGTAGTAAATAATAGTACCTAGGATGAAACAAAGATGGCTTGGTTCTTTGTATAGCTTCTGATGCGTTATGACGATAATCTTGACTCAATGGAATAATGTTTATTGTGGCAAAAGTAGTATTTTAGCGGATATTATATGAAAGTTCTCTTCACATTTCCTGGCCTTGCTCATTATTTAAATGCTCAATTGCGAAAACTGACTGAAAAGTCTATTGACGTTGCCGCAATAGTTCCCTTTAAAAAAAGCGAATCTATGGGCTCTGGCGTACATACTGGAAATAAGGCTGATGGATTTAGATTGATTGAAGGCATAGAGGAAAAAGGTTTCTTAGGAAAACCCCGGTTTTCAAATTTGCCGGATATACTCTTAGAAGAAAAGCCGGATATTTTGGTTATAGGTTGGCCATATGCCTTAGATCTTATATTTAACCAGAAACTCATACGGACCATCAAACAATTAAATATACGACTAATTTACAAAGGTATTCCTTTCAACCTTCCCAAAAGAAATGACATTATCAAGTACTATATGAAGGGTGAATATGCAGGAGATGAAACACTTGAACAATACAAACCTAACTTTATAGGTCTACTTAAATTTTATATCATTACCCTATTCAGAGGGATGTATTTAAGAAAAGTAGATGCCCATGTTTATTATATAGATGATGCCCTTGAAATTGTAAAAAGTTATGGTGTAAATCCCAATAAAATATTTATCACCTATAATGCACCCGATACGGATTTACATTTAAATACTTTTGAAAAAATACAATCCTTACCGAAAATACTTCCATACAATAAACACCGCTTAATACATGTGGGACGGTTAGTAAAATGGAAACGTGTAGATTTATTGATTGAGGCAACCATCCAACTAAAAGAAAAATATCCAGATATTGAGTTGATTGTTGTTGGAGCAGGTCCTGAATTAGATTCTTTGAAAAAACAAGCCGAGTTACATAAGAACATTATATTTACTGGTGCTATATATGATGGTCAATTATTGGGACAATATTTAAATGAATCCAGTATTTACATTTTGGCAGGTATGGGTGGTTTATCCATTAACGAAGCCATGTGCTATGCCAAACCCATTATTTGTACTAGGGCTGATGGTACTGAAAAGCAAATTGTAAGGGAAAACATCAATGGATATTTTTTCGAAAGTGGACAACTTAATTCTTTGGTAGAAAAAATAAATTCAATTTTGATTGATGAAGTGAAATGTGCCCATATGGGAAATGCGTCTTTAGAAATAATTAAGAATGAAATTAATTTAAATACTGTAGCCGATCGCTATATTAAAGCATTCAATTATGTAATGCATCAGCGATAGCGCATATGTTTAGCTGGTATGCCAGCAACAATCGAATACGATTCAACATCTTTAGTTACCACACTTCCCGCCCCTATTACAGCTCCTGTACCAATTGTAACTCCTGGCATAATAGATACATTTGTACCTATCCATACATCATCCCCTATTGTTACAAAATTCTTAGTTTTATCCCAAGCTTGATCAATCATAAATTCATCCTTACTTATTAAATGATTAGCCGCTACTATAGTAACGTACTGAGAAAAAATACACTTCTCTCCAATAAAAATCTCTCCTCCAGCAGCCCTAATATTATTCATTTCTCCTATAGAGGTTCCCTTACCAATACTGAGTTTAGCAACGCCTACAATTCCCTTTGGGTCATCCATACACAACAAAACCGTATTTGCACCAATAAAGACTCCCTTCCCTAAAGAAACCCGATTTGAATCTTGAATTAGCAACAATGCCTTATGATTGATGTGACAATCGTACTTCTGCTCGTACCATGAAATCTTAAAAAGTGCCCATAATTGCGCAAATAAACTCAACATTACCTTAAATGGAATGCCAATAACTCCTAATTTATTTATAATGAAGGTGAATTTTCTCATAAAATGATTTCCACAAATTTAGAAGAATTTGCTATTATTTATAATATATGCATATTTAAGCTACTTTTGCCAATATTATGAAACTATTTTTAGAGGTTTGTTTTAAGAATCTATATTACTTTTTTAGCTCAAAAGAACATCGTAATTTTTACAAATTACTTTTCTTATATGGAGATAAGAAGCGCTATAGTAGCTTATTTATTTCCTTCTCTGGATTTAAGATCAATGTCCCTGATGCATTATCATTTATTTGGCAATACAAGGAGATTTTTGTAGATCAATCTTATAAATTTAAAACTGAAAAGAGCAATCCGATTATTATCGATTGTGGCTCAAACATTGGTCTAAGTGCTTTATATTATAAACTCGAATATCCAAATGCTTTAATACATTGTATTGAAGCCGATCCACAAATAGCAGAAATTTTATCAGAAAATCTTACTAATAATAACTGCACAGCGACTATTATCCCTAAAGCAGCATGGATTCATAATGATGGGGTAACTTTTTCTTCTGAAGGATCTGATAGTGGAAGCGTTGGAAGTGGGAATGTAAAAATAGACTCTTTAGATTTAGCTGAATTCCTAAAAAGTTTTGAGCAAGTAGATTTTTTAAAAATGGATATTGAGGGTGCAGAAAATACAGTAATACCGCATTGTGCAAATGAATTAAAAAAAGTAAAAACCTTGTTTTTAGAATATCATAGCAATTACAATGAAAATCAAAAATTAGACGAGCTTCTTAGTGTTATAAAAGAAGCTGGGTTTCATTACTACATTAAAACAGAAAATAAAAGAAAATCGCCATTTGTAAATTTACATAAAGAAAGAATGTATGATTTACAATTAAATATTTATGCTTACCGAAAGTAATGAGAATTTTAATTATCAATACTGCTGAAAATAAAGGTGGTGCGGCTGTAGCCTGTAATCGCCTACACGAGGCATTAGTAAGCAATGGGTATGATTCTAAAATGCTTGTTAGGCAAAAAAGCACTTCTGATCCTAGAGTTTTTGAATTTACAAATTCAACTTTTAGAAAAAAAACAAACCTGTTTTTTTTCTTCATAGAGTTGTTCATTTTAAAATTTTTCAAAAAAAAAGGCTTTGATTTCTCATTGCCATGGTTTGGCCCTTCGTTATATAAACATCCACTTGTTAGAGAGGCAGATGTAATACATTTACATTGGGTACAAAACTCATTTGTATCTCTTCATTGCATCAAAAAACTACAAAAATTAAATAAGCCCATTATATGGACATTGCATGATATGTGGGCTTTTACTGGGGGATGCCATTATAATGTTGGCTGTAGAAAATTTGAATCTTCATGTGAACAATGCCCACAACTAAAAAACACATCAATTTTAGATTTTAGCAAATCAACATTTAAGAACAAAAGCAAAATTTTGTCTTCAAAATTAAAAATTGTAACTCCAAGTATTTGGCTTTCTGAAGAAGTGAAAAAAAGCAGTTTGCTTAAAAATAATTCAATAAGTGTAATACCCTACAATATTAATTTTGATATTTTCAAACCTATTGATAAGTCTGAGGCGCGAAAAGAGTTTGGAATTAGCTCCGGCAAAAAAATTATTCTATTTGTATCCATGAATGTTGAGGATCAAAGAAAGGGATTTGATTATTTTAAAAAAGCAATAATTGAATTAGAAAATAGAATTCCAAATTGGATTGAAACACATGAAATTTTAGCTATTGGAAGAAACTCAGATATCAAACACTTTAAAACAAAAATTCATTATACTGGAAGATTAAGCGATTTGAACACTATTTCAAAGGCCTATTCTGCTGCCGATGTATTTGTAGCACCCTCCCTACAAGATAATTTACCAAACACTGTTATCGAATCTTTGGCTTGTGGCACGCCTATTGTAGCATTTAACATTGGGGGTATGCCTGATATGATTGCACACAAGGAATCAGGGTATTTAGCAACTCCATTTAGTATTAATGAAATTAGCCTTGGAATTGAGTATTGCTTAAAAAACAACTTATCTTTAAAATCTAGATCGCAAGCACTTTCTAAATTTCAATCAATTGAAGTTGCTAAAAGTTATGTAAATTTATATACAGAACTTTTAGATGAAAATAAATAAGTTACTATTATTTATTCTTTTTGTTACTCCTATTTTGTTTCACTCAAAAGTGGAACAAAAAATATATTTCTTCAGGCATGCTATGTATATCTAATTCTGTTTTCGAATGGAACGACAAGTATAATGAATGGGATATGAATCCTTGATCTTATATTGTACATCTTGAATATTATATTCTACAGCAATAATTATTCAATTATTTAATTTGATTCGTTAGTTCGAGTTTTTTTACAATTCAATTACATTACTGCAGAGCATAAATGCTTACATTTATATATAAACGTAAAATATTATGCCCTCCTATATAAAACTAATTTTAGTTTTTCTATTATGTATCATATCAAATTATACGATAGCGGATAGTTGGGTAAAATCGTACGATAATTTTGGCAAGGCAAGTTATGGCCAAACAAGTTTAGTTTTACCAACTGGAGAAATGATTATTGGGATATCCTCATTTGATAATGATGTAATAATTTCCAAAACAACTAGTAATGGTAAAATAATAAAGGAACAAAGATTTACCAAGACAAGAACAGTTAAAAGAATTTTATTAACCAATGACAACCAATTATTTGTGTGTGGGGTGACAGATTCTGCAAATGCTTATAGTGGGAATATCTTTTGGATGAAACTAGATTTAAATCTAAATGTATTATGGAATTTTGAGTCGAATAGGAATTTTGTTGATGTATGTGAATCTGGAATTCAATATTCCGATGGTACATTTTTTGTTGTAGGTTATGGTTCTAGAACAGGGAATAATCTTTCTGACCGAGATGCAATAATATACCATATTAACGAATCTGGAGATTTATTGGATGCAAAAATAAGCAGTAATTTCGGTGCAGATTATTTTAACAACATAGTAGAAGCACCTGATGGAAGTTTAATTGTAGTTGGCACAAAAATTTATCAGGTTGCAATGGATATGTATATTGCACGGTTTTCAAAAGATCTAGTGCAAATGCAATCTAAAACTTTCGGTGGATCAGAAGATGAATCTGCCTATGATTTAGTAATTGATAATAACAGTTTATTTATTCTTGGTGGTACACATTCTGAAGGTGCTGGAAAATATGATGTAGTTATAACTAAACTTGATTTAAATTTCACAGTTGTTTCCACAAAAACATTTGGCTCTAATATAGACGAAACTGCTATTTCTCTACGCAAAATTAATAACGAACTTGTTATAGTTGGCAATATGGATACATTATTTGTAATAGATAGCACCTTTGTGCCTACTAAGATATTCTTCCTGATTACTGATTTGAATCTAAATTATATAAACTCCTTCTACTTTACTAAACATAGCAGAGTAAATAGTATTAACAATTTATCTACTACCAACTCTAATGAGATCGTAGTAGCTTTTACTTCAACCTCTTTTTCGCCTAATGGAATTAGCGATTGGGTTATACTTAAAACGGATAACTTCAAATTGAACTGCTGTGATTTTATAAGACCCTTGCTCATGCAGCAGAGTACTATTACATTCCCAGAACGATCACAAAATTTTAGTTTTTCTACTTCGAAGAATATCCTTCCACTTGGTGTTCAAACTGGACCTGAAAGCTTTAAGTTAGTTGGAAGTTGTAGCAGTGGGAGAGATACTGCACAAATAAAAAATATAAACAACAGTACCTTTTGTAAAAATCAACCCATACAGTTTACTGCTAACGCTTCTATAGATCCACTTGCTGGCACTTGGATTTTTGGAGATACTATTAAAATTATTGATACTGCTGGTGTTGACGTCACTTTCAAATTTGATACAACTGGAACTTTTAATGTTTATTTCATAAGTTATTTTGATTGCAATTCTGATACAGATACCATAAGAATTAATATTATTAGCAATAAGCCTTACATTGTTCAACTTAAGAAATTTGGATTTTGTATAAATAAACCTATTACTTTTGAAGTAGATTATTCTTCTGAGGAAATAATAAAATATCATTGGGATTTTGGAGTTGCTGACTTAAGTAATGATACCTCAAATTTAATTTCACCAAATTTTACATTTACCAAACCTGGAAATTATACTATATATCTATTTTCCCTAACATACTGTGGTTCTAAATTAGATAGCTTAGTAATAAACATACCTGATAAAAATAATGTAGAAATAGATAATTCAATAAAAACTTATTGTAAAAATTTTACAGTGCCATTTGGAATCGAAGCAAATGAAATTCCAAGTAAAACTTCGTGGAATTTCGGAGATATTACCTCGAGCAGTAACACTTCCTCTGAAAATTTCACTAATCACCTTTATTCCAAATCGGGAGAATATATTGTAACTGTAATTACTGATTTTACTTGCAACAGTGATACAGATACAATCCATTTAACAATTCTCGATTACTTTCCAAGCCCAGCAAACATAAGCTATACTGGAGTTTGCGTTAATGAACCATTTGGATTTGACGTAAATAGTGTATTAATAAATCCGAATTATTACTGGGAAATCGAGAATGATTTTGGAACTACCAAATATTATACAAAAAACGTAACACATCAATTTTTAAAAGAAGGTACATATACCATTAGAGTAAGTGTGAGTGATAACGATTGTCATTTAGGATTAGACACCATTTCCTTAAACGTTGCAGAATTTAGTACCGCGGAAATCACTAATATTAATGACCCCTGTTTACAAAATCTAATTCTTACACCAACAAATCCTTCAAGCAATGTATTATGGAAATTAAGTAATGGTTTTACAAGTACAGAAATAACCCTTGTATATTCTTTCCCTACGTCAGGCAATTTTGAGGTAAAATTAATTACCAATCCAAATTCAAATTGTTCAGATAGTACAGTTGTAAGTGTTCCATTTATAAAAGAAAATGCAAATGGTGGAATTTATATTCCTGAAGTATTTTCTCCAAATGGTGATGGTAAAAACGATGTGTTTATTATCGAAAATACGACCAATAATCCATGTAAATTAATTTCATTCAAAGTGTATGATAGATGGGGGAAAATAATGTACACCGTTGATAAATTTGAGTCGTTTAGTTGGGATGGGAAATTTAATGGAAAAACAGTAACACCAGGTGCATATGTTGGTTTTTTAGAAACAGAAAAAGGATCTAAATCTTTTGTGATAAACGTTGTTTACTAGCATATAAATTGTATTATATTTGTTTATGCAGTTTAAGCTTACATCAGATTATGTTCCAACTGGAGATCAACCAGAAGCAATCAGACAATTAGTAGAAGGGCTGGAAAAACAAGAACGCTATCAAACTCTACTGGGTGTTACGGGTTCGGGGAAAACGTTTAGTATTGCAAATGTTATTCAACAAGTTCAGCGACCTACTTTAATACTAAGTCATAATAAAACATTAGCAGCTCAACTGTATGGTGAATTCAAACAATTCTTTCCAGAAAATTCTGTAAATTATTTTGTTTCCTATTACGACTATTATCAACCTGAAGCATATATTCCTACAACAAACACATACATTGAAAAAGATTTAGCGATTAACGATGAAATTGAAAAACTTCGACTAAGAACATCTTCTGCTTTAGTTTCTGGAAGAAGGGATGTGATTGTTGTTTCATCTGTTTCGTGTATTTATGGAATGGGGAATCCCGCAGATTTTACAGAGAGTGTAGTCCGACTACAAGTTGGACAAACCGTAAGTAGAAATGCATTTTTATTCAGACTAGTAGAATTACTTTACTCTCGTACTACAGCAGAGTTTAGAAGAGGCACATTTAGAGTAAAAGGAGAAACCGTGGATGTTTATTTAGCTTATGCCGATTATGCATTACGCATTTCATTTTTTGGTGACGAAATTGAAGAGATCAGTAACATAGAACCCAATTCAGGCAAGACACTTGAAAAAATTGACACCGCCGCTATATATCCAGCAAATCTTTATGTAGTTCCAAAAGATAGAATGCAAGGAGCCATTAGAGATATACAAGACGAATTGGTTATGCGTAAAGAACAATTCGAACATGACCGTAGGCCTTTAGAAGCTAAACGGATTGATGAACGAGTAAACTACGATTTGGAAATGATTCGTGAACTTGGATATTGTTCTGGAATAGAAAATTATTCGAGGTTCTTTGATGGAAGGAAAATGGGAGATCGCCCTTTTTGTTTATTAGACTATTTTCCGAATGATTACCTTATGGTTATTGACGAAAGTCATGTAACCATTCCCCAAATTCGTGCAATGTATGGTGGTGATAGATCTAGAAAAACATCCCTTGTAGAATATGGATTCCGACTACCCTCAGCTATGGATAATAGGCCATTAAATTTTCAGGAATTTGAATCGCTAACTGGCCAAATTATCTATGTAAGTGCTACTCCTGGCGATTACGAATTAGAGCAATCTGAAGGTATAGTAGTTGAACAAATTATTAGACCAACAGGATTATTAGATCCTATTATTGAAATTCGTCCAGCCATAAATCAAGTAGATGACTTGTTAGATGAAATTGATAAAACTATAAAAAATGGATTTAGAATACTTGTTACTACTCTTACCAAAAGGATGGCTGAAGAGCTGAGTAAATACTTAACAAGACTAAACATTAAATGTAGGTACATTCATTCCGAAGTTAAAACAATGGAGCGTGTAGAAATTTTGCGCGATTTAAGACTAGGCACCTTTGATGTATTAATTGGTATAAATTTATTGAGAGAGGGGTTGGATTTACCAGAGGTTGCTTTGGTAGCAATTCTAGATGCCGACAAAGAAGGTTTTTTAAGGTCAGAAAGAGCATTGATTCAAACAATTGGTAGAGCAGCTAGAAATTCAGAAGGTAAAGTAATAATGTATGCTGATAGTGTTACCAAATCGATGGCTATTACTATAAGTGAAACTAATAGAAGAAGAGAAAAACAAATTCAATACAATACAGAACACGGAATTACACCTACAACCGTTACAAAATCTAAAGCGGCCATCATAGAGCAAACTTCGATTATGGACTTTAAAGGTGGGGTGCAACAAGCATACGTAGAGCGTGAAGACAATTACTTAGCCGCTGACCCTGTAGTTCAATATATGAGCAAAAACGACATTGAAAAGGCTATTGAAACTGCTAAAAAAGAAATGTTAAAGGCTTCTAAAGAGATGGATTTTTTAACAGCTGCTAAATTGAGAGACGAAATGTTTGCATTGGAGAACTTTTATAATGAAAAGTTTACAAAGAAAAACTAAACAAGCTATACAAAACTCTGTTAATTTGTATATTTGCATACACTGATTTTTATGTTTAAGTTCATTTTAACCCTTATTTTAATTGTTTTAATTCTTCGCCAATTAAGCAGATTATTTATGCCATTTATGGTTTCTGAAGTGGTAAAAAAAGCACAAAGAAATATGAATGATCAACAACGTCATCAAAAATCTCATCGCGAAGGAGAAATTCATGTAGATTACGCTCCACCTAAGGCAAAGAAAAGATTTAGTTTTACCAAAACTGAAGGAGATTTTGTTGACTACGAAGAAATTAAAAAATAATCTCTTGAAGCAAAAACTAGTTGTTGCATCCAACAATAAACACAAAATTGAGGAAATAAAATCTATACTAGCCGATCGTTTTGAATTGGTAAGCATGGAAGAAATTGGATTTACCGAAGAGATTATAGAGGACGGGGCTACTTTCCTCGAAAATGCCTTTATAAAAGCCCGTACTATTCACAAAAAATATAATTGTAATTGCTTCGCAGACGACTCTGGCTTGTTAATAGAAGCACTTGATGGTCAGCCTGGCGTTTATTCAGCTCGCTATTCTGGTGAACCCGTAAACCATGGTAAAAATATCGACAAGGTTTTAGAAAACATGAAAGCTATTACAAATAGGAGTGCAAAATTTGTAACAGTAATAGCTTTAATTTTAGATAACGAAGAATTTTTTTTTGAAGGAGAAGTATTAGGAACTATTCGTTCAGAACGTAGTGGCACTAAGGGATTCGGATATGATCCCATTTTCCAGCCCAATGGGTATAACATTACATTCGCAGAAATGAATGAAGAAGAAAAAAATGCCATCAGCCATCGAGCTAGAGCACTAGCTAAAATGGAGATGGCATTATCGAAATAAAAACACCCTATTTTATCTCGAATGTTATTCTAACTTCATATTCAAGTTTAATTGTTTTAGTTCTAATTAAATTATTGTCAAAACTAGTAGCTCCCGAAATATTTACTACTTGCAGTTTACTTCCTTTACCAGCAAAATCTGGATAAGTAACAAATCTATTTACTTCCTTAATATCTAATACTCTTCCACAAGTCTCACCATAAATTGCCAATAAAGAAGTTGCCTTTTCTTTCGCGGATTTAAAAGCACTTATTTGAAGCTGATGAATACTCTCATTTATATTATCATTATCCATATCATCTATATTGAACGATTCTAGGGCACGTGAATCAACATTATCTAAAAAAGAATCCACACACTCAACACTCGACAATTTTAATAAGTATAAACGACGATGTTCAAATTGTCCTTCTTCATTATTAGGACCATTATAAGAAATATATCCATAAATATTTCCGATAGAGAGGTCTCCTGTTTTACACCCAATCCGCTTAATAACTTTTCGAACAGTAGCTTCTGTTTCCTTAATAGAAACAACTCTTCCATTATCTTTATATTCTTTAATAACAAAGCTAGAGTAAATAACATTGGGAGCTACATTTGAAGTTGCATATCCAATTGTTTCCATTTTTCGAATACCAAATTCGGGGGAAGGGGTTGTTTGGGCATAACCATTTATTCCCAGAAAAAGGATAAATGCAATATATGTGAGGCGTTTCATTACTTTGAGAGTTAAATTAACACCCAAAAGTAATATAGTCTAATAGGCAATAATATGACATAAGTCATATCATTCATTTAAAAGGTATTTAAGAAAGTTTATTCTCAATTTTAGTTAAATCCTTATTCAAAAATTTGCTTTGAAAAAGGATGATGGTTATTACTCCAACACTAATTGCAGAATCTGCAAAATTGAATACTGGTCTAAAAAACACAAAATCTTGTCCACCTAAAATAGGAAACCAATCTGGGTAAAACCCTTGTATGATTGGAAAATAAAACATATCTACAACTCTTCCATGTAATAACCCTGCATAACCAAAGAGCTTTCCATAAAAAACAGAGTCGATAAT
>CALRIM020000083.1:0-13801 GCA_943360385.1 Rhizobium sp. Q54
GGTATCGGGAAAAATTGTTAATTGTTAATTGTTATGCTTAATTCCTTAGTGCCATCCAGCCACTCTATCCGATGACCGTCTTTTTCAATCTTCCTAAAAAAAGTCATTTGGCGTTTTGCAAATTGATGGATAGCAATTTTTAGTTTTTCAACACATTCTTCTTTCGTCAATTCACCCAAAATATATTGTGTGATAAACTTATATTCTAACCCAAAATAAATCAAACGATCTGCCGAAATGCCTTTATTTAGTAATGTTTCCACCTCTTCAAACAAACCTTCTTCTATCCTACTAGTTAATCTACTATCTATTCGAGCATTTCGAATATTAGCAGGTAAAAATATCGCATATAACTTCCAATTATAATTCGAAGAAACATTTAATGGAAGAGTATTTGATTTTAAATATCGGATAATTTCTACTGCTCGGATACTTCTTTTTTTTGTTGAATCATCAAATTTAATACTTGCTTTATTTTCAATCTTAATAATTTCAATTAATTCAGCATGCGAATAATTATTCAACGTTAAACGTAATTCTTCATTTACCGGAACGCCCGTAAACTCTCTATTGTTTAACAATACATCGAAGTATAATCCTGTACCACCACAAGCAATTACGCTGTTATTGTTTTTCGTTATTGTTTGATAAACTTCCTCAAAATCTAACTTAAACTGGTGTATATGATAAGGGGTATTTACATCCACTATATCTATTAAGTGATAAGGAATGGTTCTCCCATTAATAGTATATTCTTGCAAATCTTTCCCAGTACCAATCGTCAATCCCTTATATACCTGGCGAGAATCCATGCTGATAATTTCGGCATTAAACTTATCTGCCAAACTAACGGCGAATTTTGTTTTGCCAGAGGCTGTAGGGCCCATTAAACCAATGATTGTATTACTATCCATCAATTCGTTTAATTAGTTTTAAATTACCTGAGGTATAAGTGAAAAAAGTGGAGTCATTTATTTCTACCTTCTTTGGTTTTGTAATCTCTTTAATTTCGAATTTCATGGTACGATACACATTGCTCACCACCCAATCTAAATCGAAATAACTCATCCATTCTTGTACTTGAATATCTGATTCAATAAATTTTAATAATTTAGAGAACCCACCAACAATTGTAATGTTTGTTTGACTTGCAAACCTAATAATCTCGAAAGATTTCCTTAAATCATCTTCCTTTGTCATCCAACGTCCGCCACTAATTCCCATTACAGCTAATAAAGTATCTCCTTTAAATAATCCGTATTTGAATTTTGTTTTAGCGGTTTGTAATAGATGATTTTGATTGAGGAAAACATCATATTCAATTTTATTAATTCTTCTAATCTTACATTGCCTAGCATGTATTTTAATATTACTTTCGAATACAGAATAGAACCTATGTTTAATAAAATCCATTTTCTCTATCCACTGCTCCTCTCTGATATGGATTAGTTTGATGTTTTCTTTAAAACAATGCAAACTCATTTTCTGAAAAAAACACAAATCGATGTTTTCCAGTCGTACGTCGCATTCAATCAAATGCACATATAGCTTATATTTCCGAGAATAATAAAAATCGAATGGACTCTCGCTTGGTTGATTATTTATTAATTCCCAATCGTCATACTTTGATAAGAATTTCAATAAAGAATTACGAAACTTTTTCATTTAAGATTTCAATAATCGTTGAATTTCGTCGAGCTTCATTAATGCTTCCACCGGGGTTAATTCATTTACATTTAAGTCCTTTAAGCCATCTCTAATTTTAACCAAAATAGGATCATCAAGACTAAACATATTTAATTGAAATTCGCTTGATTGCACCTTTGCTTTTCGCTTACCATGTAATCCCTTAGCACTTGGATCATCGGAACGTTGTTTTTCTAATTGAAGTAAGATTTCATTTCCACGCTTGATAACAAAATTAGGCATACCAGCCATTTTTGCGACATGAATTCCAAAGCTGTGTTCACTCCCTCCTGGTACTAATTTTCGAAGGAAAATTATCTTATTATCCATTTCTTTAATGGAAACATTGTAGTTTTTTATGCGTGGCATTTGAGATGCCATTTCATTTAATTCGTGGTAATGTGTAGCAAATAGAGTTCTAGCCTTTGCCTTAGAATGATCGTGAATAAATTCTGCAATTGCCCAAGCAATAGAAATACCATCATAAGTACTAGTACCTCTTCCAATTTCGTCTAGTAACACTAAACTTTTATCGGAGAGGTTATTTAAAATACTGGCCGTTTCATTCATCTCTACCATAAATGTAGATTCACCAGTTGATTGATTATCGCTTGCTCCTACTCTCGTAAATAATTTATCTACCAATCCTATTATAGCAGATTTAGCAGGTACATAACAACCCATCTGAGCCATGATAACAATTAAGGCTGTTTGCCTAAGTATAGCCGATTTACCAGACATATTAGGGCCTGTAATAATTATTATTTGTTGTTCTTGTTGATCTAAGTAAACGTCGTTTGGAATAAAGGCTTCTCCTAATCCTAAACGTTGTTCAATGATAGGATGCCTACCCGAACGAATATCTAACACAGAATCGTCTGTAATAACTGGCATTACATAATCATTTCTAGAAGAAACAAAAGCAAATGAAGATAATACATCTAATTGTGCGATTGTATGTGCATTTACTTGAATCGGGCGAATGTATTCGCTAATACTTACAACCAAATCATGATACAACCTATTTTCAATAACACTTATTTTTTCTTCTGCTCCTAGTATTTTTTCTTCGTATTCTTTTAATTCTGGAGTAATGTATCGCTCTGCATTTACCAGTGTTTGCTTGCGAATCCAATCTGTTGGGACTTTATCTTTGTGTACATGGGTTACTTCTAAATAATACCCAAACACATTGTTAAACGAAACTTTTAAAGAACTTATTCCAGTACGTTCACTTTCACGTTTTTGAATATCTAATAAATAATCCTTTCCATGAAACGCTATTTTCCTTAATGCATCTAATTCTTCATCAACACCAGATGCTATTACATTTCCTTTTTGGATTAAAACCGGTGGATCTTCTTGAATGGTTTTATCGATTTTTTCGATGAGCGATAAACAAGGATTTATTCGATCTACGATGGCATGTAATGCATCATCATTTATCTGTACACTTCTCTCTTTTATTTTCTCAATTGCCTTGAGTGCTCTCGATAGTTGCACCAACTCTCGAGGGTTTACTTTTAACAAGGCCACTTTAGAAATCATGCGTTCTAAATCGCCAATGTTTTTAAGTTGTTCTTCTAATTCATAAAAATATTCCTTCTGTTCAATCAGTACTTTTACTAAATGCTGACGATCGGAAATTAATGCTTTTTCTTTAAGTGGTAAGAGAATCCATTTACGTAATAACCTTGCACCCATTGGAGAATGGGTATAATCTATCACATCAAAGAGAGTTGTAGCTTGCTCATGTGGAGAATAAACTAACTCCAAATTTCTAAGGGTAAACTTATCTAACCACATGTATTGCTCTTCCTCTATTCGAGCAATGGATGTTATATGTTGAATGTTGTGATGCTGAGTATCGTAAACATAATGTAAACAAGCTCCAGCAGCAATAATGGCATGTGGTAAATTCTCAATACCGAATCCTTTTAAACTTAGCGTAGAAAAATGTTTCGTGAGGTTTTCATATGCATAATCATACCCAAAAACCCAATCTTCTAAAGCATAATGATAATATGTTTCTGAAAATTGATTGGAGAATTGCTTTGCTCTACTTCGGGTACACAATACCTCCGAAGGCTTAAAACTCTGAAATATTTTATCAATATAAGCTGCGTTCCCTTCTGCAACTAAAAATTCACCTGTGGAAATGTCTAACAAAGCCACTCCTAATTCATCCTTATCAGCATAATGAATAGCCGCTAAGTAATTATTAGACTTATGCTGAAGTATATTATCATTATAAGAAATACCAGGAGTTACCATTTCTGTTACTCCTCGTTTTACAATTGTTTTAGTAGTTTTTGGATCCTCCAATTGGTCGCAAATTGCAACACGTTGCCCAGCTCTTACCAGTTTTGGGAGATACGAATCTAACGAATGATGCGGAAAACCAGCCAGTTCAATATGCGATGCCGAACCGTTTGCTCTTTTGGTAAGAACAATTCCAAGTATTTCTGATGCAGTTATTGCATCCTCCCCAAAAGTTTCATAAAAATCGCCAACCCTAAAAAGAAGCAATGCACCGGGATATTTTGCTTTTATCTCGTTGTATTGCTTCATTAAGGGCGTTTCCTTTACCTCAGTTGTCTTTGCCACCTTTTTTTGTTTATAGATGGCTAAAAATAACAATTAGATATGAGATGTTAGATAGTAGATGTTAGAAACTTAAAGTTTAACAATTTTGTATGTACTCAAGTCTACTTTCAAAAAGTAAATTCCTTTCGAAAATTCCATCATATCTATTTCATTGGAATCTCCTAACTGAATTGTTTTCAATAATTTACCATTAACATCTAAAATCTGAACTTCCTTCAATTTATTCAATTCCAATCCTTTAATATTAATTTTATGAAAGGTTGGATTAGGGTAAATTGTCAATTCCAATTTTTTATTTTGATTAGTTCCTAAGACAATATAATTTATGTACTCTTTTTTTATGTTATTGATAAGTGGGCCATTAAATTGCTTCCTTCTTGAAATATTAGTCAGGATATTCCCATTGGCATCATACTCATAACTATTTTCTTCATACAAATTAGATACCCATTGGGTACTATCCCAATTTTCGTATTTAACAAGAATCTGATTATATAAAGAATCATTATGGCTTTCATATTTCTTATAATTTTTGAGTGTACCAAAATCATTCAGATATTCAACAGAAAGAATCCCATCATATGGTAAATAAGTTTGTTCTGTTTTCCCTACATAATTCCAAGAAAAACCATCCCAATAATTATCTTTAAAAGATAGCACTCTTTCCTCTAGATCGTATTCAAAACTGCTTGTTGATCTTTTATTTTGCCAATCAAAACCATCCCACATTTGTTGAACCATACTATCCAATAATTCTTGTGAATTGTAGGTAAATAAATTACGGTAACTTGGTTCTATATTAGTTCCTCCAAAAACACTATAAACTGTTTCACTATCAACTAAATTTATTGAGTTAAAATGTCTTATAGTTTTATGAATTAACTTATAGCTTGAAACGTCGAACATACTATCCAATACTGTTTCGGTTGAAGTAGGTTGATCAAAACTTTTATGGGTTGAGAATCCAAAATATATTTCCCAAGCATTGTTATTCCAAGAGGATAATTCTTCTTTAATTGGCTCTGATTTCGAATCATACCAAATTTTCACTTTATAACTATTTACCCATGTATTATTAACCCATTGTTCAACAACATGATCGGTTAAGTTTTTACCAGAATAGCTATTGGTTTCTTTTGCCATAAAAACACCATTCGGATCTTTTGATATTAATTGCTCAATAAGACCCATAGAATTATAACTAAACTCAGTAGTTTTGGCTATATTCCATTGTGTAGTTGAGGAGTCCCAAAAATAAAATTTCTCCTTTTCTGGCTTATAAATTAGCGCTTTATACTTTTTATCTAATGCCAGTTTATTTTTAAATTTTTCTGATTGTGAAGTTTTTTTGATTTGAGCATTTACCAAGGAAGTAATACTCAATGTCAATAAAATTAGTACTAGTTTTTTCATACGATTAGAGTTTTTTTATCGTATGACAGTTGGGGATGGAGATACCCTTATTGGGTGGTGAGTAATTATTTAATTTCCCACTACTCACTACTCAAATCTGTATAACTATCCTTATCGCTAAAAGAGAGACCTACACTATTCTTATCTGCAATATGCATTGCACTTGTAATTTCATTGGTTTCTTTAGTTTCTTCAGGATTTTGTTCAGATAAATTCGGGTCATACTGATGTCCAGTACTCTTTAACAATTTAGGCAAATCATTATTGTCTTCACTTTGGTTTCCAGCTTCACCATCGGCCGCAGAAAACGAGAATCCGAACCGCATTTTTTCATTCTTAAAATCTGATTGATTTTTACCTGGAGGTGAGTTAAGCTCTTCTTCCTCTCCCTCCAATTTTCTTGAGAGTTCTTGTTTCATAACGGAAGAATTTAATAGCTAAATATAGCAAAAAAGAATTTAGTTTTGGCCTTTAGAATTAATAAAAATAATTAGTTTTGAGAATGAAAAAATTATCCATGGATGAGTTAAACAGACTCAGCCCAGAAGAATTTAAATCGACAGATAAAATTAAAATTGTTATTGTTTTAGATAACATTAGAAGTATGCATAATGTTGGTTCAGTATTTAGAACTGCGGATGCATTTGCTGTAGAAAAGATTGTATTATGTGGTATTACAGCACGACCACCCCACCGAGATATCGAAAAATCTGCATTAGGAGCTACTAATTCTGTGATCTGGGAATATGAAGAAGAGACTTTAGACGCTGTTATTAAACTAAAAGAAAAAGGATATCAGGTTCTAGCCATTGAGCAAACAGAAGAAAGTGCAGAATTAGACGGATTTGAATTTGCATATAATTCACCTTATGCAATTATTTTTGGAAATGAGGTTGAAGGAGTGCAACAGAAAGTGGTTGATGCATGTGATGGCTGTTTAGAAATTCCACAATTTGGCACCAAACATTCATTTAATGTTTCAGTAACTGCAGGTATAGTCATGTGGCAAGTTCATACAAGTCACTTAAAAACAAAAGAATACGATAATTTCTAAGAAAACAAGCCAGCAAAGCAATATCGTTCAATAAATAAATTAGAAATTAAAATTTAGAAATTGGAAATTATAGTATATTTGCGGCGGGTAAGTCTTATACGACCAGCTCCCTTTGAACTCCCCCAGGTTCGGAAGGAAGCAAGGGTAAAAGGTTGTAGCGGTGCGATATGAGGTGCTTACCCTTTTTGTTTTTTCGCAAATTATCAAACCCCCATAAACATGCAATTTTTTATCGACACAGCTAACCTTTCGCAAATCAAAGAAGCTCAAGACCTAGGTATTTTAGATGGTGTAACTACTAACCCATCGCTGATGGCAAAAGAGGGTATCGCTGGAGAAGAAAATGTAATGAAACACTACAAAGCTATTTGCGATATCGTAGAAGATAAAGTAAGTGCTGAAGTAATCTCGACCGATTATGAAGGAATGATTGCTGAGGGTGAAAAACTTGCCGCAATTAGTCCGAAAATAGTAGTTAAAATACCAATGATAAAAGATGGTATTAAAGCGTTGAAGTACTTTTCTAAAAAAGGAATTCGTACAAATTGCACATTGATTTTCTCAGCTGGTCAGGCATTATTAGCTGCAAAAGCTGGTGCAACCTATGTTTCACCATTCGTTGGTAGACTAGATGACATTTCATCTGATGGAATGATTCTAATAGAAGACATTCGTCAGATTTTTGATAATTATGGTTATGAAACTCAAATTTTGGCAGCATCCGTTCGTCACCCTTTACACATCATTCAATGTGCTAAGCTTGGTGCAGATGTAATGACAGGTCCATTATCAGCCATTTTACAACTTATAAAACATCCTTTAACAGATAACGGATTGGCTCAATTTTTAGCTGATCACGCTAAAGCCAACGCAAAATAGTATCGAGTAGCGGGTATCGAGTAGCGGGATAATTATTTAATTATATAATTTTCAATTTCCTGATACTCGATTCTCGATACCTGATACCACCTTCAACAGGTTAGGGTTGCTTTCTACTAAAATCCCCTTCACTCCCACTGCATTTCCTGCATCTATATCTCGTTGCTTATCGCCAATAAAATAGGATTTACTTGGGTCTATGTTGAATCGGGCAATGGCTTTTTCTACCATTTGCGACCCTGGTTTTCGGCATAAACACTTTCCATTATAATCGGGGTGATGTGGGCAATAATATATTTCTTCGAAGGATACCCCGAATTTTTTCATCTCTTGGATTAAGAAAGCATGCATTTTATCTAATTCCTCAGTTGAATATAAATTCTTAGCTAATCCCCCTTGGTTAGTAATAACAACCAGGAGAAATCCTTTAGATTTAAGTAAAGCCAACGATTCCCCTAATTGAGGAATTAATGTAAAATCTTCGAAACGTTTGATATAATCTCCAATTTCTACGTTAATAATACCATCACGATCTAAGAAAACAGCTTTATTCATATTCAAAAGTACGATTTCAAAATATTAATTATCTTCGTAGGATTAAAAAAATGTCAGACAGCTTAATAATTATTCCAACTTATAACGAAAAAGAGAACATTGCGAAGATGATTCACAAGGTTTTTTCTTTATCGCATCCCTTTCATTTACTTATTATAGACGATGGTTCGCCAGATGGAACAGCTTCTATAATAAAAGATTTACAAACTCAATATTCCGACCGTTTATTTCTAGAAGAACGTAAAGGGAAACTTGGATTAGGCACTGCATACATCCATGGCTTTAAATGGGCGTTAAAAAGAGATTATGAATACATTTTTGAAATGGATGCAGATTTTTCTCATAACCCAGAAGATTTAATTCGACTCAGAGAGGCGTGTGTAAATGGTGCAGAATTAGCAATAGGTTCTAGGTATATTACTGGAATAAATGTGGTAAATTGGCCAATGAGTAGAGTGATTTTATCATTTTTTGCATCCAAATATGTTCAATTTATAACAGGGATGCCGATTAACGACGCTACTGCAGGTTTTAAATGTTACAGGCGCATAGTGCTTGAAACTATAAAACTTGAAACTATAAAATTTGTTGGATACGCATTTCAAATTGAGATGAAATTTACATCATGGAAATATGGTTTTAAACTAATTGAAGTACCCATTATTTTCACTGACAGAAGCGAAGGAACAAGTAAAATGTCTAAAGGAATAATTAGAGAAGCTATTTTTGGCGTATTACAAATGAAATTTAGTAGCTTCTTTAAAAAATATAAAAGATAAAAATGAACCCAATTCTCGATCCCAATGCCGACAATCTTGAAAATTCTGAAAAGGATATCGAAAAAGTATTGCGACCATCAGCGTTCGATGATTTTACGGGTCAACATAAAATAGTAGAGAACATTAAAATATTTGTGGAGGCTGCAAAACGAAGAAAAGAAGCTTTAGATCATGTTTTGCTGCATGGCCCTCCTGGATTAGGAAAAACAACTCTTTCATACATCATTGCAAACGAATTAGGTGTAAGCATAAAGGTAACATCGGGCCCTGTTTTAGATAAACCTGGTGATTTAGCTGGTTTACTCACCAATTTAGAAGAGGGAGATATTTTATTTATCGACGAAATCCACCGTTTAAGCCCCGTGGTTGAAGAATATCTTTATTCGGCTATGGAAGACTATAAGATAGACATTATGCTTGATGCAGGCCCAAATGCTCGTTCTGTTCAAATTAGTTTAAATCCATTCACCCTTATTGGTGCAACTACTAGGTCTGGCTTATTAACTTCACCTTTAAGAGCACGTTTTGGAATTAATGCACGCTTAGAATATTACGATTCCAAGCTTTTAACAGACATCGTACTAAGATCATCTGATATATTAAAAACCCCTATAACCGAAGAAGGTGCATACGAGATTGCCAGAAGAAGTAGAGGAACTCCTCGTATAGCTAATGCGTTGCTTCGAAGAACCAGAGACTTTGCACAAATAAAGGGCAATGGTGAAATTGATACTAACATTGCAAACTATTCATTGAATGCATTGAATGTTGATGAGCATGGATTAGACGAAATGGATAATAAAATACTATTAACTATTATCGAAAAATTTAAGGGTGGACCTGTTGGTTTAAAAACAATTGCAACTGCAGTTGGTGAAGATGAAGGTACCATTGAAGAGGTTTACGAACCTTTTCTAATTCAAGAGGGATTTATGATGAGGACTCCTCGTGGAAGAGAAGCTACTGAATTAGCATATAAACATCTTCGAAGTAAAATTGGGGATCTTAAAAAAAATAACACTCTATTCTAATTTCAAATTCTTTATTTTAAGAATATGAATTCCTCTAAAATTTCTTCATTCATAAAATCTGAAGCAATAAAACTTGGCTTTTTAAACTGTGGTATTTCTAAAGCGAGATTTTTAGAAGAAGAAGCTCCCCGTTTAGAACAATGGTTAAAAGACGGGAATCAGGGGAAAATGTCGTACATGGAAAACCATTTCGACAAACGTTTAGACCCTCGCAAACTAGTGGAAAATGCAAAGTCTATTATCAGTTTAAGCTTAAATTATTTTCCATCTCAAATACAAGCGAATAAAGAATATTTGATTTCTAAGTATGCCTATGGAGAAGATTACCATGATGTAATAAAACGTAAGCTGAAATTACTAATGGAACGCATTCGCGAAGAAGTTGGCGATATTAATGGTAGAGCTTTTGTAGACTCCGCTCCTGTTATGGATAAGGTTTGGGCTAAAGAATCTGGATTGGGTTGGATTGGCAAACACACCAATTTACTTAGTAAGAAGCAAGGGTCTTTTTTTTTCTTAGCAGAACTAATTATTGATATTGAATGTGAATACGATGCTCCAATGAAAACAGATCATTGCGGCACCTGCACCAAATGCATTGACGCTTGTCCGACTCAAGCAATAATTGAACCTTATAAATTAGATGCAAATAAATGCATCTCCTATTTAACAATAGAATTAAAAGATGAGTTTCCAGAGGAAATGAAAAACACCTATTCCAATTGGATATTTGGCTGTGATGTTTGTCAAGATGTTTGTCCTTGGAATAGATTCTCCATTGCCAATACTGAGAAATCATTTGAACCTACACAAGATTGGTTTTACTATTCTAAAAAAGATTGGGACGAGCTATCGAAAGAGAGTTTCGAAATCCTTTTCAAACACTCACCTCTAAAAAGAACAAAGTTCGAAGGACTCAAGAGAAATATAAGAGTAGTGAGTAGTGAGTAGTGAGTAATGGGTAATGGGTAGTTCACAAAGAAATCGGGATGGAATTTGGCAAAAAAAATGAGTATTAAGAACTATAAAAGTTTCTCAATACTCAATTCTCAATACTTTGTTACTACTTAGTTACGACAATCTTATCTGTATAACTTTCGCCTTTATAAGTTACTCTCGAGTAGTACATACCTGGAGTTAAATCTTTTATATCAATTGACAAATGATTAATACCAAAACTCAACTGATTGTATTGAACAGATTTAAGTACATGCCCTAATACATCAACCAATTCAATTGTCATCACTGAATTATCTAGAACATTCACATCATAATTAATCATTGATGCTGTTGGATTTGGCCACGGTTTAGTAAGCATCAAATCTTTAGTATCAACACTTACACTTTGAAAACATCCAGAGAAATTCTTAATGTACATCATTGAGGTATCATTCAATTGATTAATATCATCTGATAAATCTGAAATATATACATCAATAAATCGATCATAAATATCATTACAGTCTATAGAATCTTGAAATTTAAATGCACTTGTTTGTAATGGCATAATACTATCAATTCCAAAAGATTCGGTACGTATTGGTTCTTGTGTTACCCCACCTCGAATTTTAAAATTAACATTGAAGTTTTTAATTGGGATAGTACCTGAGTTTTTAATTAAAACAATAACCGGAGTTTTCTGATCTACAGAACTATTAGCCGGACTAACAAATGCACTAATTTCACCATCCACAATACTAGAAACAGAAGATTTAAAAGTCATTGTTTGAGAATTGTTAGTTAAATCAATATCATCAGGCAAATAAGCTTCTACTCTCAATTGATAATTCCCTGTAGCAATTGGTGTAATTAATGTAGTAAAATCGTAGGTTAATAAATCTGTAGGTAATAATGGTTTATAAGGTTCTTCAACAGGAATTACTTCATTTGCAATCTCAATATTATCTACATAAAATTTAACATTTAAGCCTGAAATTTTACTTAATCCTTTATTTCTTACAGTAATAGTAACTGGTATTGTTGCAGGATAAATTTCTGGACTTGGAAGTGGGTTATCAATACTTACCACTTCTATATCTCCTTTAATTAAGAATTCATCAGCTCCGATATCAGGGAATTCAGGATTACGAACTTCACCATCTATATCTGTTGGAACTTCGCTTAAAACATACGCACCACCATCTAAGAATGTATTGGTAATATGTAAATTGGTTTTAGTAAAATAATCAGGATCTACAGACACTGTTTTTTCATCTGTTGCACTACCATCTCTATACTCTTCAAATGAAGCATAATCAACTCCACTAGAGCGACTAAAAATTACTCCTTTAGTGAAATAGTTATTATTGTCAGAAGTATCGATACTTGCTTTATTGGTTAAATTAAAACAAAATCCATTACTAGTATTTGCAAAAGAGTTATTTAATAATCTTATTCCTTTTGAATCATTGTCTACTTTTAATGCTGCACCAAATACAGAATTTCCATCATAATGAATAGAGTTATTATAAATTTTCATTGGGAAAACTTTTGTTAAACTCATACCAGCTCCATCACCAACTAACTTGAAGTTTCCACCTATCATATTATTGGCAAAAAGAATTCCATTGATACCAATAACATCATTAAATGAAACACCTAATGTGGCTGCATTATAGATAATGTTATTCATAATTCTAGTATCAGCTCTATTGATCCCCACACTAATACCAGTTCCTGTTGGCTGTTCTGTACGCATTAAGATTTTATTTCCAGAAATACTAGTTACATCAGCATTCGCAGTACCAATACCAACAGATGCAGAACTATCAATAATGTTATTATCAATTACTAATCCTTCATCTCTTAAATATTGACTTGCTCCTTTAATAGCAATACCAGCATTACCTCCAGATATATAGTTATTTTTAATAGTGATGAAATTTCCACCCTTACCACCCAAGGCAATATTTGCCGAATCGGAAGTAGTTATAACATATAAGTTTGGAGAAGAACTAGTTCCACTCATCAATAACCTACAATTAGAAATATTTATGTATTTAGCATCAGCCGTAATTTGAATTGCCGCAGAACCAATAATTGAGTTACTCATATTTTTAATGGTTAACTTACTAAAGTTAACATAGCTAGATCTGTTTAATCGAATAACATTTCTGGTTGTATTTGATACAACGCCTGTGCTATTAATTATTACTGAAGAGGAGTCGTTATTTTCAGATTTAAAAGTAATAGTATTTACGTCCGAGGTGTTTTTAGGATTATTAATTGTAAATCTCTCGTTATAAGTACCTGGTCTAATATTAAATACAACTGGTCCTGTAATTCCACAACTTAATGCATTCACTGCTGCATTAATATCAGAATAAGTTGGACTAGTTCCACCAACAGTATAGGTACCAGCTTTCAAACCAGTACAAATTACATTCAATGTTGTATCATTTTTTGTTATTGGATCTCCTACTACTCTATCGCTTGGCATAACTCTTACATAAAATTGGTATGAGTTATTTACAGCAGCATTAAAAGGAGTACTAAAAGTGAAAATCTCCGAAGAATATGGATTTGCTAATGAAGAACCCGTTCCAAGTGTATAAGACTCTCCAGCTGCAGGAACCCAAGTAGTTCCATTAGATGAGTATTGTAATTTTATGGCTGTTCCATTTAATGAAGTACTACCCAAATTCATTAATTTAACTTTAATAGTATTAGGGTCCGTACTAAATACTAATGGAGAAATATCCATTACAGCTAGATCTTTAGCGTTGATAATAAACTCATCTGCACCAATATCTGGTCCAAGTGGGTTTCTAGCCTGTCCATCAAAATCAGTAACTACG
>CALRIM020000084.1:0-13629 GCA_943360385.1 Rhizobium sp. Q54
GTTTTAGAAGAAATGTCTTCCTCCTTCTTGCAAGAATTGAATAGTATAATAAGGAAAAGTAGGGTGAATATATTTTTCATTTATTGAGTATTGGGTATTGAGTAGTGGGTAATTAACCAATAATCTAAGTTAATAAAAATTTCTCGCTACTCAATACCCACTACTCATTACCCCAAAAATGGATAACGGTAATCCTTCGCTGGATCAAATGTTTCTTTAATAGTACGTGGAGAAACCCAACGTAATAAGTTAATCATAGAACCTGCTTTGTCGTTAGTCCCAGAACCTCTAGCACCACCAAATGGTTGTTGACCAACTACCGCACCTGTACATTTATCGTTGATGTAGAAGTTACCAGCAGCGTTCTCTAATTTTTTAGTCGCAGTGGTAATTGCATAACGATCTTGTGCAATCACAGCTCCTGTTAATGCGTAGATAGAAGTTGAATCTACAACATCTAAGGTTTCTTCAAACTTAGCATCATCAAAAACATAAACGGTTAATACTGGTCCGAATAATTCTTCGCACATGGTTACGTATTTAGGGTCTTTAACAACTAATACTGTTGGTTCAATAAAGTATCCTTTAGATTTGTCGTAATTTCCACCCGCAATAATTTCTACTGAAGAATCTTTCTTCGCCGCATCAATATAAGAAGCTAATTTATCGAACGATTTTTCGTCGATAACAGCATTAATAAAGTTTTCGAAATTTTCTGTACCACCCATTTTAAATGTGGCCATTTCTTTCTGCATGTTATCTTTTATTGCTGGCCATAACTTCGCTGAAACATATACCCTTGAAGCAGCAGAACATTTTTGTCCTTGATACTCAAATGCACCACGCATAATAGCAACACTTGCCACATCAACATCTGCAGATTCGTGAACAACAATAAAATCTTTACCACCTGTTTCTCCAACAATACGTGGGTACGTTTTAAATTTATGGATATTATTCCCGATGGTTTTCCAAATTCCTTGAAAAACGGATGTAGAACCAGTGAAATGAATTCCAGCAAAATCAGGGTGAGAGAAAATAACATCACCTGCATCTGGACCAGAAACATATACTAAATTAATTACTCCATCTGGTACACCTGCTTCACGGAAAATTTCCATCAATACATTTGCTGAATAAATTTGAGTGTTTGATGGTTTCCAAACTACCACATTACCCATCATAGCTGCCGATGTAGGTAAATTACCTG
The DNA here is from genome assembly GCA_943360385.1 of Rhizobium sp. Q54. GTDB lineage: Bacteria > Bacteroidota > Bacteroidia > Sphingobacteriales > Sphingobacteriaceae > CAJBVG01. Next base: position 1,211 of record CALRIM020000084.1, read on the forward strand.
CAATGGCTGTGAAATTAAATGGTGTTAATGCAAATACAAAACCCTCCAAAGGACGTTGTTCAATTCTATTCCAAATGCCTTTTGCTGAACCTACTTGTTGTCCATAGATTTCAGACATGTATTGAACATTATATCTTAGGAAATCGATGATTTCGCAAGCAGAATCAATTTCTGCTTGAAATGCATTTTTAGATTGCCCCAACATTGTCGCAGCATTCAATTTATATCTATATGGACCGGCAATTAATTCCGCAGCTTTTAGGAAAATAGCCGCTCTTTGCTCCCAAGGCATATTTGCCCACTCTTTTTTAGCGTTTAAGGCAGCATTAATTGCTGCTTCTATATGAGATTTATCCCCTTGGTGATAGTGTCCCAATAAATGCTGATGATCATGTGGTGGGTGAATTTCCACAGTTTTACCAGATCTAACCTCTTTTCCTCCAATATACATCGGTATATCCAACGTTTTTGCTCTAGCTTCTGCAATAGCTGCTTTTAGCAATTCACGCTCTTTAGAGCCTGGTGCATAACTTAAAATAGGTTCGTTTACTGGTGTAGGTACTACAAAAAATCCTGTCGACATAGTGTTTGTTTATTAAGAAATGCAAATATAAGTATTAACAAATTATCCCATTAACATATTAACATATTAATTTGTAGATTAGTGCTATGAATTTCCTGCGAAAGATAAGTCTTCCGTTTGCGCTCCTCTATTGGATCATTATAGTTTTGAGAAATAAACTTTATGATTGGCAATTGTTTCATGCAAGGTCATTTAAAGTGCCAACTATTAGTGTTGGGAACATTAGTGCTGGCGGTACAGGGAAAAGCCCTACTGTGGAATATCTTATTCGTTTATTAAAAGACGACTTTAAAATTAGTACTCTTAGTAGAGGATATGGTCGAAAAACAACTGGATTTATTGAAGCGAGTGCATTATCCTCCCCAGAGGAAATAGGAGATGAACCCACTCAGTTTAAACAAAAATTCAACGAAATTAATGTTGTGGTGGATGAAAATCGTTCTAGGGCGTTAGAGAAATTGGAACACGATTACGATGCCATTATTTTGGACGATGCTTTTCAACATAGAAAAGTTAAAGTTGGACTTCAAATTTTATTATTCGATTACAATAAAGTTTTTGATAAAGATTGGATGTTGCCTTTTGGGAATTTAAGAGAACCAATTTCTGGATTAAATAGGGCTGATATTATTTTGATTACAAAGACCCCAAAAATATTTTCACCTATGGAACGAAGAAGGGTAGATGCACACCTGCCTAACCCTTATAATAAACCAATTGTATTTTCGTATTTAAAATATGGCGAATTAAAACCTTTGCACAGTAATTATGCCTTTAAGGAATTAGCTTCTTGCGATAAAAAAACACAAATGCTATTAATTACTGGTATTGCAGATGCGACTTTACTTGTAAATTATTTAGAATCAAATAAATTAAAAATCACCAAACATTTTAAATATTCAGATCATTATAATTATACAATTGCTGATATAGAAAAATGGAAATCAGAATATGCATCATTACAAGGTGATAATAAAATAGTAGTAACTACAGAGAAGGATGCGATGCGGTTACTGCATCCGAAGTTTGAAAATTTAATTGATGAAATTCCAATTTACTATCTTCCGATAGAAGCGGATATTCAAGATAAGGATAAAGAGTGGTTTGATAATAAAGTAAAAGAATATGTTAGAACAAGTAAGAAACACGACGGATTACATTAAAAGAGTAATAGGCGATTTTACGCCAGAGTATGGTATCGTTTTGGGTACAGGATTAGGTGGCTTGGTTAGCGAAATAGATGTAAAGTATGAGTTGCTTTACTCTATGATTCCAGATTTCCCCATTGCAACAGTAGAATTTCATACTGGAAAATTAATTTTCGGAGAATTAGGTGGTAGAAAAGTAGTTGCCATGGCTGGTCGTTTTCATTATTATGAAGGATACAGTATGCAAGAAGTTACTTTTCCAATTCGAGTGATGAAAGTGTTGGGAGTACAAAAAGTTTTAATTTCTAATGCTTGTGGGTGTGTAAATCCAGATTTTAGAAAGGGTGATTTAATGATTATAGAAGATCATATAAACCTACAAGGCGACAATCCGTTGCGTGGCAGAAATTACGAGTTTTACGGTCCTCGTTTCCCAGATATGAGTATGCCTTACGATAAGGATATGATAAAAATGGCAAAAGATATTGCCGATAGAAACAATATAAAAACTCATATTGGTGTCTACGCTAGTGTTGTTGGTCCGAACTTAGAAACGCGTGCTGAATATAAGTACTTAAAATTGATTGGTGCAGATGTTGTTGGGATGTCTACGGTTCCAGAAGTTATTGTTGCTAACCACATGAGTATGCCTGTATTTGCTATTTCTGTTATTACTGATGAAGGTTTCCCAGAAACATTGAAACCTGTATCCATTCCAGAAATAGTGGCTGTAGCTCAAGCAGCAGAACCTAAATTGACATTTATTCTGAAAGAATTAATATCGAATCTGTAATTTAGCGGCGTGAATCGTTTTAAATTTCTGTTGTTCCTATTCTTATTGCCCTATAGCTTATTCGCTTCTGTGGCCGATACCACGAAGAAAATTTATTCTTCTAATGTGGTTCGTTGGCTTGTGCAATCAGATACACATGCAGATACCCTAACATTTCATGGTTTAGATACTACAGCAAAAGCATTTCAAAATTTCAACCCCGTTTTTTCAAATACTAAAGATAACGCTAGAATTTATTTGGGAAATCTGGGAACTGCTACAAAATCAATAGCATTTCAAGATCCAATGGGTTGGGGGTTCGATATGGGACGTCATTCTTTCGACCCATATTTGAAACAAATAGATGATCTTAAATTTTATAGAACATTGAGCCCGTACACAAGGTTGTATTATATTTGGAATAGAAAAAAGGAACAGTTGTTCCAATTTGAATTTTCACAGAATATAGGACCTAGGTTTAATTATGCAGTAAACTTTACACGTATGGTTTCTGTTGGCGATTATGGTCGACAAGAAACTGATCATTTAAATTACGATGCTAATATTTGGTATACTTCCAAAAACAGGAGGTATCAGGTATTTGCTGCAGTTATTAATTCAAGTTTAGTAATTCAAGAAAATGGAGGAATTAAAAGTGATTCTATTTTTAGAGTTACGTCTAATCTGAATTCAGAATTTGAACCAGTATACCTAAATAATGCATCGAACAGGATTTCAGATAAGCAATATTTCTTAAAACAAACTTATGCTTTTGGAAAAAAAGATACATTGAAATTAGATACCATGAAAATTGAACGTATCCGACCGAGTTGGAGAATTTTCAATGAAATTAGAGTAAATAACAGAAAAGATGAATTCCGTGAAACACCTTTAGATAGTGGTGTTTATTCCAATATTTATAAAGATTCTACTACTACAAATGATTATTATAGTTTAAAACATTTTCAAACCAGACTTGGAGTCGAAAATTATAGAGCTAGTAAAAAATCAAATAGAATGAATTCTAAAAGTTTGTACGGAAGACTGGATGCTATCGATTATCAAAACTCAAATTTGCTATCTATCTCTGTCTTTGCAGAACACCTTTTGCAATTATCAACACGCACAGAATGGAGTATAAATATTCAACAAGGAATAGTGGGCGATTATTCTGATAATACTTTGCTTCAAACAAAATTAAATTATTATAGTAAAAACGATTCTTCTAAAGTTTCAATTGCATATTTATACAGTAATCGCGATGCCGATTTCACTTCTAAAGAACTTGTTTCTAATCATTATATCTGGTATAATTATAGTTTTAATGATGTAAAACATTCTGTAATTAAGTTGAATTATACGAATGATAAAAGAAAGTTCTATGTTGGTATTTCGCTTGGGAATGTTGCAAATAAAGTATATTACGATACTACTTTAACTGCTCGTCAATTAAGTAAATACCAATATGCACAATTGCAATTGCAAAAGAATTTTCAATTTAATTGGTTACACATTACCAATCAAATTACCGTGCAAGGTAATACCGAACAAGATATTGTTAGAATGCCTTTGGTACACACTTATCAATCTATTTTCTTGCAATCTAATGTGTTTAAAAAAGCCATGAATATCCGAACTGGTTTTGATGTTCGATATTATACAAAAACAGAATCATTCGATTATAATGCAGCAACCTCTCAGTTTTATTTATCGAATAAAAGTATAGGTGATTATCCTATTATCGATTTCTTTTTAACAGCGAGCTTAAAACGCGCCGTATTAATGATGAAAATAGACCACTTAAATCAGGGCTTCTGGAATAAAGGATACTACATGGTAGATGGATATCCATTACCAGATAGAGTGTTGAAGATAGGGCTTCGTTGGGCGTTCTATGATTAATGTGTTAATATGTTAATGTGTTAATATGTTAATGGGATAATATGTTAATGTTTAATAATTAATCGTTGGTTGTAGGTTTTATCCAACGCTTCGATTTTTAGAAAATAAATTCCATTTGGCAAATCTTGTAAATCTATTTGATTGGTCTGAGAATAATAGGTGCGTTGAAGTGCACCTAAATTATTAATCACATTGATTTTTGCTTGGGTGTTTTCGGGTAGGTCTAGTTTAATTAGACCTGAGGTAGGGTTGGGGTATAAGTTAATTTCTGCAGGAATAGAAATATTTGGAATTTGAACGGTAATGAAATCTTCGTAAATCTCTTTGCTTGATAAAAAATAATTGTTTTGAACAAGCGGCATATTAGTAAGCTCATATAGTGTATTATAACTATTATACTTTAAATCGTATTTATATCCATTTAATCTATTCCACCCTGAATTGGTATTATAGGTAAAAAATTCCGATAGCGTTAATCTTTTAAAATCATTATAAGAGGAAACTGCTTTAAACTCGGAAGAATCTTGATTAAATAATATTTTAGTATATAATTCATTAGATCCATTTAAATCTGTAAAGATTGTTTTTACCTCTTTGCTTTTTTTCCATGAGCTAAAGGTTTCTATGTATTCAGAAAAATCGCTAAAGTAAGATTCCATAGCATCTTTATGGATTGGATAATAAATCGGAACAGGATTTTTCCATTTTAAATGATCATATTTATAGATGATACTATCTGAATTGTAGAATTCAACAATTAATAGCTGATCGTTTTTGCCATTTGTATACTTGAATAGGTTTTTATATACAGGAATCCATTCCGAGTTTATTTTTTGATATCTTGTAATTTGAATTATATTATTTTTTTTATCATAAAGGCACTCATTAGAGTTATATGCATCGAATTTTTGAGTAAAGGAATTAAATGCACTGTCTATCCTTAATGTAATTAAATCTGTATTTGGTAAATAGTGGTATGAACTTTTTTTATTATTGTTGGTATACCAAACACCGTTTTGAATAGTTTCGTCAAAAACAAAAACGGGATTTTTGTTTTTATCTAACATGTACTTACTTCTATAAGTAGGAATCCAGATATCCGTAGTGGTATCGTATGTAAATGTGTTTGTTTCAATACTGCCATTATTGTCGGGATAAAAATATGAAGATCTACTATTTTTTATAAGTTTATGGTTTGTTGAATTAAAATTTGAGTAGTAAATCTCTTCAATTTTTCTGTTGTAATTATCGTACACACTAGTAATTTTATTAGTTGTATCTTTTGAAATAAAATTCACAGAACCATTTTCAATAATATTATTATTTGAATATTTATTATAACTATTGTAGGTTTCTTTCCAATATCCAATAGAATCAATGCCTATACCAGAAGTATCTACCCAATATAAGTGTCGAATTAGTTGAGGTACGAATTTAGTTTGGGCCAAGCATGTATTTACTATGAAAACTAGAGAAATAATTATTATAGTTTTAAAGGAAGATTTCATCTTTTAAAGATTATAAAAAATCAGCAAATACGAAAGAAATAATTTATTCATGGGGCATTTTCTATTTACTTGTCTACTCTTCTGTTTAGCTATTAGTGTTGTATTATTAAACGTTGTGTATAAACCTTATCCAAGGCTTCGATTTTTAGAAAATAAATTCCATTTGCCAAATCTTGTAAATCTATTTGATTGTGTTGAGAATAGTATGTTCGTTGAAGTACTCCTAAATTATTAATCACATTGATTTTGGCTTGAGTGTTCTCGGGTAGGTCTAGCTTTAATAGTCCTGTTGTGGGATTTGGATAAGCAGTAATTTCTTTAGGTTTATTTTGATGTATTCCTACTGTTACAAAATTTTCGAACCTTAATCGTTCTTGCTTTTCGAGTTTGGTAAGATTAAAATTAAATATCCAGATAATTTGTTCGAATAAGGTATTGTTGGTGTTGTAACTATAATCGTTTCGCTCCTCATAAAAATTTTGCCATTGTCCGTTTAATCCATTCCTGATTTGGTAGTAGGTTTTATTTAAATGGTTATCGAATATTTTTGTGAATTCCTGTTCTGGTTCGAATGTGTTATTGTTAAATGCTAGTATGGTTATTTTACTACTTCCGAAGGCATCCAACAAATTATTGGTATAAGACTTTTTAACTTCAAAAACATTATCTCCATTCGACCATTGTTTGTAAATGTACGATGCAATATTTTCTTGGTGGTTTACATCACCATCCCAAATATTCCAATTAATAGTGTCGTAAATTTCGTTGTTTAACCAGGTTTCTGTGATTCTGTCGAATAAAAATGTGCTCACTTGTATTAAGGTGTCTAAGTTGTTGTATGTGTATAATTGTCTATGCACATTAAACCAAGTATGTTGTTTTGTGTCGAAAATCTCCGATATCCGAAAATTAATACTTCCCGAAGAATTATAAGTATAATTTATCTTGACAGTAGAATCCCATTTATTGTTGTTAGGGTTATATTTTACAAGCATTTCAGTGGCTTTTTTATTTAAATTTGTATAGGTGAAAAAAGTTTCTTCACCAAAAGTTATCGTGGTAGTGTTATTTACAATTTGTTCAATTTGGTTTAATGTAATATCATCGTTTTGATTATAGTTTTTAATATTCCTTGAACTTAACACCCATTGATTTGTTGTTTTATTCCACAATTCATTTCTATCTTCTTTTACAAATTTATCTTTATGATAAATGATAACTTTGCGAAATGTTTGATTCCAAACATTTGCGATGGTATCCTTTATAAAGGTTGTGCTAATTGTAGGGTTACCTATAATATTATATTGAAATTCTTCTTTTTGAACTTCTTTAGAATTTTTATTCAACAATATTTTCTGAGCAATTGAGCCATCAAGGTTGTAAGAATAAAGAATTGTATTGAAGTTTATCCAAGTATTCGATAAGCTATCCCAGCCATCATGAAACTCGGTTTGAGGTAATTCTTTTGAGGCAGAATTATTGTTCTTAACTGAAATGGAGTTCTTTTCACCCCAAAACATTGGATTCTGAGCCATTATGCCAGAACCCAATATTATAGTTAGTATTGTTGTTAATAGTATCTTTTTCATCCTAATAAAATCGCCTGCGAATATCAGACCAAAATTTCAGAAGGAGAAAAATGTAACACCCATATTACTTTCCAATGTGTAAATATGCAAATACGTAAATGTGCAAATAATTATTCCAATCTGCACATTTACGCATCTACTCATTTATTTCACCATTAGTTTCGTTCTACTAACCCCATAATCCGATGAAATTACCACAAAGTACATTCCTTGTGTTAAGCCATCTAATTGTACAGTATTTAATCCTTGTACGAAGTTTTCATTTTGTGATGAAATTACTCTTCCATTTAAATCAATTACATCAATTGAAATTGGAGATGTTTTTTCTAAATTTAATTTAATAGAAACACTACCGTTAGACGTTGGGTTTGGGTATAGTTTTGTTTCTAACGTTTTTGTAGTATTTACTCCTGAAGTAATATTTATAAAATTAGAGAATTCTAATCTTTGGTTATTTACATACGAAGTATCCATAGATTGAAATTGCATACTTATTTTTTCAGTCATATTGCCTGAGATATCATATTGATAACTGTATTTATTACCATAGGTTGGTATCCAATTCAAAATAGTAGCGTCGTATTCCTCTTCAGATTCTTCAATTATATTAATATGTGAATCGTTGATATTACTTCTTCTGTATGCGGGTAAGTAAACATTGTTTACATATTCCTCATTCAATTCCACTCTCGACCCAAAATTGTCTGGAAATTGTGTGGTATATCTAGCAACGAGTACCCATGCAATATTTGCAAATTCACTTTCTAAATAAGAGATTGGTTGATTTTTAAATAAATCAATAGTTGCATTAAATCCACCAGCCCAATTTATATCATGTAACATATACATTGGTGTCATTAATATTGGATCGTACATAGTAAGTGACGTAGGCACACCATTGTTGTCGTATTTAACACTATCTACTTCATTTAAAACGGCAACATTATTATCAAAATCATAGTATAGAATAGACTGAACTTGGCCAGCACTGTTATATGTTCTGCTCATTTTATAACTAGCTTCCATTAACAAACTAGATTGGTTATAATTACTATCAACAGTTTCCAATAATTTGCCAGAATTATCATAATAACTTATTTGAGTGGAATAGGCAAAACTAATTTGCCACATTCCACTGTTATAAGTTTCATAAGAATATTTTACATTATTAAAGTGGTTGTCAAATAGTGCTACTACTCTCATACTTGGAGTCCATGTATTTGTACCCATATCATATACTTCAACTAAGGCAGTGTAACTTCCAAAATTCGCATAGCTGAAAGTTTGTCTCCCATTATCAGTAAATGTATGCGTTGATGGGTCGTAGTTTTTGTATTCTACCATAGAATACCTATTGTTATTGTCGTAAGTGTAGACATACATTCCGAATGTATCGGTCTGGTTGTAGCTTACCTGCAATTCAGAAACTAGTCTGTTGTTTGAGTATGTAGATACTAATGCTGATTGAGTTTCCCAAGAGCTAGAAAAATCATTCCAATAAGAATTCTTAGTAAGTGTAGGTACATTAATATTAGATAAGAGTATGTTCGGCAATTTGTAATTCGCCATCATTTTCGCTCTACTTGTATTCTGTATTCGATTTCGCTCGAATGGATTTTGATGGGCATAACTTGCAACCACAACTGTAATTGCAACCATAGTTAGTATTAGTTTTTTCATATAATTTAGTTTGATTTATTTTATTGTAATTAACATATTACCCCATTAACATATTAACATATTAATCCTAGGTTTTTTGTTTCTTTTTCTTTGCTGCAGGGAAAAGTACATTGTTTAATATCAACCTATATCCTGGGGAATTCGGATGTAAATTTAAATCGGTAGGAGGGTCATTTACTAAATGCTGATAATCTTCTGGATCGTGACCGCTGTAAAATGTCCATGTTCCTTTGCCATATTCACCATGTATATATCGTGCTTCGTTTACCGATTTTGTTTCTCCCAGAATTAATACATCTGGCTTAATCAAATTCTTTTTAAATGCTGTAGTTTGACCCATAAATCCTTTAATAAATTTATCGTGATTTTGGGTTAACATACTAGGTACTGGGTCCCATTTGGCAGAGAAATCAAATAGGGTAAAATAGTCGTTATCTTCAGAAAGGTTTCTTCCTTGGGTATTATCTATATCAGAGAATTCATAATTATATGGATTCATATCTAGTTTGAAATTCTGAAAAGCGAAAGTGTTTTCGTATTTAATTTTATTTTGTGCGTTTGGATCAGCTCTATCTCCATCAAACATTTGCTCGCAGATATCAACACCTGCAGCGGCTAGTGCAATATCGTAACTATCGGTACCAGAACACATGGCAAATAGAAATCCACCCCCAGCAGTAAAGTCGCGAATCTTTTGGGCAACTGCTAATTTTAATTCCGAAACTTTTTTAAATCCTAAATTAGCAGCAGTCTGTTCATTTAACCTTACATCATTTATATACCAAGGTGCATTTTTAAAGGCCGACCAAAATCTTCCGTATTGTCCTGTAAAATCTTCATGGTGTAAGTGCAACCAATCGTACTTGGGTAAAACTCCTTTTATTACATCTTCATCATAAATAATATCATAAGGAATTTCAGCATAGGTTAAAACCATTGTTACTGCATCATCCCAGGGTAATTTATTTTTGGGAGAGTAGACTGCAATTTTTGGAGCCTTTTCTAATTTCACAGCATCCATATTTGCTTCTGGGTTACTAATGGAGTTGAGGATAGAAGCAACTTGTACATCAGCAATTATTTCATAAGAAATCCCGCGGATTTTACATTCTGTTTCTATACTATTTGCAAATGGAATAAGAAAACTACCTCCACGGTAATTTAATAGCCATTGAATTGGTAAATCTTGTTTTAACGTCCAATAGGCTAAACCGTACGATTTCAAATGGTTTTTTTGGTCATCATCCATAGGGATTAAAATTGATGAAGAAATTGAAACCTTTGAAATAAAGAGTATTAGAATGAATAAAAAAAGCTTTTTCATAATATATGTACGAATTTACACATATTAACGAATATTGTAGAAAGGAAAGTACATATACTTGTATCTAGTAGCTAGTAACTTGTAACTAGTACAAATTACAAGCTACAAGTTACTAGTGACAATTATGAATGGTAAGACATTTTCATTAGATTTGCACTCCTTAAAAATTAAGAAAATTATATGAAAGCAGTAATAAAGACAGCTAAAGGCGATATGACTGTGGAGTTTTTCGAAAAAGACGCTCCAGGAACAGTAGAAAATTTTGTAAAACTAGCAAACGAAGGGTTTTATAATGGAGTAACATTCCATAGAGTAATTCCAGATTTTGTAGTTCAGGCTGGTTGCCCATTTTCTAAGGACGAGGCTACTGCTTTTAGAGCAGGAACAGGAGGCCCAGGTTACCATATTAAATGTGAATTAAATGGCGATAACCAATATCATGATAGAGGTGTGTTATCTATGGCGCATGCTGGAAGAGATACAGGAGGTTCGCAATTCTTTATTTGCCATAGTAGAACAAATACAGCTCACCTAGATAGAAACCACACTGTATTTGGTAAGGTTGTAGAGAATATTGATGTTATTGATAGCATCAGACAAGGCGACAAAATTAATAGTATAGACATTATAGCAGAATAAATTAATTATGAATTATAAATTACAAATGAAATCCATTTATAATTTATAATTCGTAATTCACAATTGGAGAAATATGAATTTAAGAGGAATCGTATCCCTTTCGGGAAAATCGGGTTTGTTTAAAGCCTTGGCTCAAAATCGTTCAGGATTTATATTGGAATCGTTAGACGAAGCAAAAAATAAAGTTGTTACAAATGCAACAAGTAAGCTTGCTACGCTTGATGACATAACGATATTTGGACATGATGAAGATATATCGCTGTTAAGTATTTTAGAGAAAATGAAGGAGTCTGCAGCTACTACTAATGTGCCAGATCCCAAAGCAGATGGAAAAGTGTTAAGAGAATATTTCACAAGTATTTCTCCAAATCACGATCCAGAACGAGTATATACTTCCGACATTAAAAAAATTATTACATGGTATAATATACTTTCGCAATTACCATTGTGGAATGAAACACCAGAACAGGCTGAAGAAACAGCGGAATAATACGCTAGTTTTTTTATGTAGCTAGTAGATGATATTGCCTCAATCCCGATTGCTATCGTGATTGAGGCTTTTTTGTTTTTAAGAAAACATTATTTTTGTCCTACTTCAATTGTTCAAATTATATAATTGTTCAAATTGTACAAATTAATATTGGCACATTGTCATATTGATTTAGTCCTGCGTCCAACGACTTACGTCCAGCGTCCAGCGTCTTACGTCCAACGTCTTACGTCCAAAGACAGATTCCTTAAATGGACTTGGTTGTTAATCGTTAGAATTAATTCTATAAAAAACACTCGAAGTGGACGTCGAGTGCAGCTAATTTTTAATTCTTAATTGTAATTGTGCTTCATAGCTATTGCTAATTGGAATTTCCGCGCCTTCAACAAAAAGGCTTTTGCTTCTTACGGATTTTATTTTATCAATTGCCACAATGTATGAGCGATGAACACGAATAAATTTTTCTTCGTTTATTTTTTCTAAAATACTTTTCATGGTAACTCTTGCAACAATTGTTTTTTGATCCACAATGTGGATTTTTACATAGTCATCATATCCTTCAAAATATAAAATACTATCAAAAGGAATTTTATGCAAAGCATAGTCTGCTCGTATACTAAGATGTGTGTTTTCGGAAATCTTTGTGGTGGATTTTAACAACGTAATTGCTTTGTTTATCGCAATATTAAATCGTTCGTAAGTAAATGGTTTAAGTAAATAATCAACAGCATTTAAATTGAATCCATCTATTGCATATTCTGCGTAAGCTGTTGTAAATATTACT
>CALRIM020000085.1:0-13383 GCA_943360385.1 Rhizobium sp. Q54
TTTTCATGTACAATTGTTAATGCCCAAAATGCATGGGGAGTACTTGCTAGTCCATTCCAATTGCAAGTAGATACAAGTAAGTTAATCCTTTCCGATTATTTTCCGTTTAGGTCAACAATAGATTCTGTTAATCTACCTAAAGGTTTGAAACAGGTTCGTTTAACTAATTCAGATTTAGTAATTGTTGGAACCCCTGTTCAATCAGTTTCGCATATTCGTTTTTTTATTAAATCAGAATATTACGACATTCCTTGTTTCGCATCAGATAAACAAAATGTTGAACTTAATATTCAACTAGAAAAAGCAACCAATGATTTAAAAATTAAAGGGACATTCAGTAACTGGGCTCCAATTTCTGGAGAAGCAGAATCATTTGGTGCAGCACCTTCTAAGGTTTGGACTATTCATTTAGCAAAAATAAATTCAGGAGAACATCAATATAAATTATTAGCAGATGGTGAGGAGGTAAATCCAATTAATGCAAAAATAGTTTCCAATGGTATGGGCGGAACGAATGCTATCTTAAAAGTTGGATCAGAAGCAAAGGAGATACCATCAATAAGTACAAATGGATTTATGGGGGCTTCTATAACATTGAAAGCATCTAATATTGATGGATATGCAGCATTTTGGAATCATCATTTAATTTCTTCATCATCCAAAAAAACAGGAAAAATAAATATCACAATACCAACAGAAGCATTAAAAGTGAAGCGAAGTTACATTAGAGTGTATGCTTATGGTTCAGGAAAAATTGCTGAAGATATTTTAATTCCTTTAGAACAGGGTAGAGTTGTAAATTCTCCAGGACTTTTAACAAGAGAAGATTTACATACTCAAATAATGTATTTTATGATGGTGGATAGATTTAGCGATGGGGATCCATCTAACAACCCAAACCCTTTGGAAGGAGTTGTTCCTATTGCCGATTACAAAGGTGGTGACATTAAGGGAATTCAAAATAAAATTAAAGATGGTTTTTTTGAAGATTTAGGTTGCAATACAATTTGGCTATCGCCAATCGCCAAAAATCCAGATGGTGCATGGGGATATTGGAATAAAAAAATAACTACTAAATTTTCTGCATATCATGGATATTGGCCAACATCTTATTCTTTAGTAGATAAAAGATTCGGTACAAATGTGGGTTTTACAGAATTAATTTCAGATGCACATAACAAAGACTTAAATATTGTTTTAGATTTTGTTGCACACCATATTCATACAGATCATCCATTATATAAAGCACACCCAGATTGGGCTACGCCTTTGTATTTGCCAGATGGATCTATGAACACAGAACGTTGGGATGACTATAGATTAACAACATGGTTTGATACTTTTTTACCAACATTAGATTTTCAACGTAAAGAAGTAAATGAAGTGATTTCGGATTCGGTGATGTATTGGGTAAGGAATTTTGATATCGATGGATTTCGACATGATGCAAGTAAACATGTTCCAGAAGTTTTTTGGAGAACATTAACAATGAAAATTCGAAATGATGTTCGATCTAAAAATAAATCAGGATTCTATCAGATTGGAGAAACATATGGTAGTCCAGAGTTAATTGGTTCGTATGTAAATTCAGGGCAAATGGATGGGCAGTTCGATTTTAATTTATACGATGCAGGTGTTAATGCATTTGCTCTTGATGCAACGAAAGAAGAAAGTATAAAAGCATTTGAAAGATTAAACAATACTATTAAACAGAGTTTTAAATATTATGGAGCTCATCATTTAATGGGAAATATTAGTGGCAATCAAGATAAGCCAAGATTTACATCGCTTGCTGATGGTTCTGTGAAAACAGATGAAGACACCAAACTTGCAGGATGGACAAGAGATATACAGCATGCAGGAATTAAAGGGTATAATAGAATGGCTCAAATGATGGCGATGAATTTTACTGTTCCTGGTATACCAGTAGTTTATTATGGTGATGAAATCGCCATGCCTGGAGGAAATGATCCAGACAATAGAAGAATGATGAGGTTCAGTGGATATAACGAAGATGAAATAACCTTGAGAAATAAAGTACAAACGCTTGCAGCACTTCGCAGAAATAATTTGGAATTTTTATATGGAGATTTTACGGTTGTGCCTTGCACAGAAGGATTTTATGCCTATGAACGAAATTACTTTGGGAAGAAAAGTTTAATTGTGTTTTCTAAAAATGCTGGAGAAGTAAAAATATCAATAGATAATAAAGGAGCGATTAAATCAATTTTTAAACACGAATTTAAAGCAAGCACATCTGAAATAACCATCAAACTAAATAACGACGATTTCGAAATTTTAAGCTATGAATAAATCAATAATTAATTTTCTTGTCATTATTCTACTAACGACAACAAGTTTTGTAAAGGCACAATTAATTCAACCAAAATGGGCGAAGAGTGCGGTAATGTATGAGGTGAACATTCGACAGTATACACCCGAAGGTACTTTCAATGCATTTGCAAAGGAATTACCACGTTTAAAATCTCTTGGTGTTGATGTAATTTGGATTATGCCAATTCATCCAATTGGTGTAAAAAATAGAAAAGGCGGAATGGGAAGCTATTATAGTGTTAGGGATTATACAGATGTTGCGCCAGAGTATGGTACAAAAGAAGACTTTAAAAAACTTGTTTTAACAGCTCATAAATTGGGAATTAAAGTGATGATAGATTGGGTAGCGAATCATTCAGCATGGGATAATAAGTGGATAGAACAACACCCAAACTGGTATGCTCAGGATAAGAATGGAGCAATTGTTACACAATATGACTGGACCGATGTTGCAAAATTAAATTTCGAAAACAACGAAATGAGGGCTGCGATGATCGACGCTATGAAATATTGGGTGAAAGATTTTGATATTGATGGATATAGATGCGATGTAGCTTTTTTAGTGCCAGTTGATTTTTGGGAACAACTAAGAGTAGAATTGGAGAAAATAAAACCCATGTACATGTTAGCTGAAATGGAGTGGAATGCAGACATTAACCCAACACCAAATGTGTATTTCAACAAGGCATTTAATGCAGCATATGGATGGAATTTTATGGGCGCTTCGGCAGATATGGTTCAGGGAAAAAAATCTCTTGTTGATTTCAAAAAAGAAATTAAAGCTAATTATGAGAAGTTCCCAGCTCAGATGCATAAATTATATTTTCTAACGAATCATGATGAGAATTCATGGAATGGAACGGTAGATGAAAAGTATGGAAAGAATTGGCAACAGGTAGGAGTAATGGTTTATACTTTACCGCAAAGTTTGCCATTAATATATACAGGCGAAGAGGCGGGATTAAATAGAAGATTAAGTTTCTTCGAGAAGGATCCAATTAAAGAGGCTGAATGGTCAAATGTGTCTAGAGTAGATTGGTATAAACGAATGACAAATTTGAAGCATACCGTAAAGGCTTTTAAGAATGATAACACATTAAGTAATTGGAAAGAGATTGATATAACATCTTCTACAGGAAATTTATTGAATTCTTGTTATGCTTATTCTAGAAAGAATGGGAAAAGTGAAGCCTATGTATTTATTAATTTTAGCGATAATGCAATTGAGTTAACCACACCGAATATCATTTTAAATACACTAGTAAAAAAGTATAAAAAAGATTCGAATGCTTCTCAAATTATTAAAGATGGTAAGTTAACGCTGGCACCACATTCATACATCATTTATTATAAATAATTTTATGGCTTTATTAGAGAAACCGAAATTAAGTCTGCTGCAAATTTTCAACATGAGTTTTGGATTCATGGGGATACAATTTGGTTTTGCTTTGCAGAATGGAAATGCAAGTGGAATACTACAAAATTATGGTGCTCATGTAGAGCAATTATCGTGGTTCTGGTTGGTAGCTCCATTAACAGGAATGATTATTCAACCCATTATTGGATATTACAGCGATAAAACGTGGGGTCGTTTTGGACGAAGGAAACCGTATATTATGGTTGGGACAATACTTTGTTGTATTGCCTTGTTGTTGTTACCTAATTCAGCTTCTTTTTTTCAAGCTAAATCTGCTTTACTAATTGGTGCAGGTATGTTGATGATTATGGATGCAAGTATTAATATTGCTATGGAGCCATTTCGTGCGCTAGTAGCAGATAATTTGTCATCTAAACAGAGCACACTTGGTTTTTCAATACAAACATTTTTAATAGGTATTGGAGCTGTTGCAGGCTCATGGTTACCATATATATTGCATGAATATTTTGGAGTTTCATCTTCTGCACCATCTGGATTTGTAGCAAATAATGTTACCTATTCTTTTTATACTGGAGCAGCAGTATTTCTTGGATGTATTTTACTTACTGTAATTTTCTCTAAAGAGTATGCTCCAGCAGAATACGAAAAGTATCATGGAAAATCAGAAGAGAAGGATTCTAAATTCAGTAATATTTTTGCCGATTTTAAAAAAATGCCATCGGCAATGCGCCAATTAGGATTGGTACAATTCTTTAGTTGGTTTGCTTTATTTAGTATGTGGGTTTTTACTACACCTGCTATCGCTAACCATGTGTTTAAATTGCCTATAGAAGATACAAGTAGCGATAAATTTCGCGAAGCACAAAATTGGACAGGTATTATTTTTGGTGTTTACAATGGAGTGTCAGCTTTATATGCATTACTGCTACCAAAAATTGCAAAGTATTTTGGTAGAAAGAAAACACACGCATTCTCTTTAGTAGCAGGAGGTATAGGATTAATTAGTATGTATTTTGCAGATAGTAAAACCGACTTATTGTTTTCGATGGTTGGTGTTGGGTTTGCATGGGCATCTATTTTATCAATGCCATATGCTATACTTGCTAATAAAATTCCAGCAGGTAAAATGGGAGTGTATATGGGAATCTTTAATTTCTTTATCACCATTCCTCAAATAGTAAATGGAATAATTGGTGGTCCAATTGTAAGAAGCATCTACGGCAATCAGGCCATCTACGCAATAGTGCTAGGTGGTGTGTTTATGTTGAGTGCTGCGGTGTCGGTGCTTTACGTACAAGACAAGTAGTTAATATGCTAGTTTGCTAGTGTGCTAATTGAAATAAAATATTAGCACACTAGCACATTAGCAAACTATTCAATTATCAATAGTTCCTTTGCGCCAATCTCAATTGTATTCAAATCTATTATACGGTTATCAATAATATTTTTACCAGAAGATTTGCCTTTTAGTATATCTTGAAATCTTTTGCTGTTAACAAATTTCTTTTCCTTAGTACTGTTATAAATTACAAAAGCAACATCGTTGCCAGTATACCTTGCGTAAGCATAAATCTCATCTTGAGGTATAAACTGCATTAACTTACCTTCTTTAAATGCAGCGCTATTTGTTTTCCAAGTTTGAATTGTTTTAATGTAATTTATAACATCATTTTCTTCGTTAGTTCTTTTGGTTGCATCAAATTTATTAATAGCATCTTCTTTCCATCCGCCACTAAAATCTTCGCGTATAATTCCGTGAGAACCCTTCCCTTTCATAAGAACTTCGGTGCCATAAAAAATACAAGGTACACCACGCATAGTGAGCAATACACCTAATGCAGTTTTTAATTTAGTAACATCTCCTTTTACCGTTGCAAGAAAACGATCTAAATCATGATTGTCTATAAATATAACATGATGGTATGGGTCTTTATATAAATAATCCTGACTTAAATTATAATACATTTTAGATACGCCTTCTGTCCAGCCGTAATCTTGATCAACAAACTCATCCATCGCAAAACAGAATTGGAAATCTAACACATTTTGCATCTCCTCATCATATTTTTTATTTTTTGGTACAAAATAACTTTGCATTGGTACCGCATGTTCCCAAATTTCTCCGAATATGCTCATCTCAGGGAATTCCTCTCTGATTTTTTGATACCATTCCACCATAAATTCATGATCGGGGTAGGTATACGTATCTATTCGAATGGCATCTATTTCTGCATAATATAACCACCAAAGAGTTTGTTGAATCATATACTTAGCTAATGCAGGATCTTTCATATTTAAATCGGGCATGCGTTTATCAAACCAACCCTCATTAAATAGTTTTTTATCCGAAGGTGCAGCATAGGGATCTAGTAAAGTATTCGCACGATAATTTGTTTTGGTAAAGGTGTCGAACTGATGAATAAAATTAGGGAAGGGCATATCTTTTATCATCCAATGTTCATCGCCAATATGATTAAATACTAAATCGATACACATTTTCATTCCACTATTGTGTACTGCTTTCGATAAGTTCTTGTAATCTTCGTTTGTACCATATCTTGAATCTGTTTTGTAATGGTCGGTAATAGCATATCCGTGGTATGATGCTTCTGGCTCGTTGTTTTCTTGGAATGGTGTTAGCCATAGAGTTGTTACTCCTAAATTTTGTATGTATGATAAATTATTTTGAATTCCTTTTAAATCGCCACCATGCCTGCCAAATGGTTCTTTTCTATTGATGGTTTTTTCATTCAAATTTTCGTAAGCATCGTTTTTTGGATCTGCATTTGCAAACCGATCCGGCATGATTAAATACATTAAATCATTGCCATTTAATATTGGTTTTTTGAGAGTAGGTTTTTCTAATAAAGGATATTGAAAAAGCAGTTTCTTTTTCTTGATAATGAATTCTATTGGAATAGTATTTCCTACATAGTAATGAGGAATGCTTAGGTCGATCATTATATAATCAACATTTTTACTTGGGTATCTTTTTAATATTTTAATTGCATCAGAGGGCATATTAATTTTTGCATCACGAATACCTTTTCTGTGAATAATTAGTTGAAGCGTTGAATCTTCCATACCCTTATACCAATTAGGAGGGTATGCAACTAAATCTTGTGAGTAGGTGTTTTCTAAAGCGAAAATACTCAAGAAAAGAATGGTGACGATTATTTTTTTCATAATTGAAGGTACAAAAAAAAGACCTCATACTAGATGAGGTCTTTCTAAAAAAATCATTGAACAATATTAACGAACCATTAATTTTAATGAAGCGCTTTCGTTTCTATCATTTTGGATTGATACGAAATATACACCTGCATTAAGATTTTGAGTATTGATGTTTAATTTATTTTCTAATGAAGAATATTTAGCAACTACACGGCCAGTAACATCTGTAACAGTTACCATATGTTTAGCAGCGTTATCATTAAACGAAATTGATGTAAATTCGTTTGATGGGTTTGGATACATGCTAATAGAAGTAGCTTCTAATTTATTGTTTTCTAAACCAACGTTAACAGCAGTACAAGTATTGAATACGTATGCAATTGTTTTAGGATTAGAGTCAGTACGAGTGAACACACGATTCCATCCACCAACACCATTATCCACAACACAACCTCTATCATTAGGATTAGTAAATCCTTCTACGTTTGCATTGTTAGAAACAGGTCCGTTTGCAAATTGGAATGCAAAATCTGCTTGACACATATTAACAGTAGTTTCGTACATACCAATTTGCCCAACAACTGGAGTTAATTTGATAGCACCACTTTGCCAGTTAGGTTGAGTGAAATTACCCATGATGAAAATATCACCATTTGGATTTGGCACTTCATTTGAAAGGTCAACAATGAAACGAACATTAGCAGGAGCGACGATTGTACCACATGCAGTGTTTTTATCGAAACAAACTAAAGTAAGAATAGTATCGCTATGAACACTTACTAAACGGTTAGCAACACCTTCCCAGCTTGCATTTCCAGCAATTAATTTTCTGAATTTGTATTCTACTTCACCAGAATCTAATGCAACTGTAACAGTATGAATTGTATTTCCTACCGATAATGGCATTAATCTAGTACCACCTGCCCAGTTATTAATTTTACCACCAGCAACGTCAACAGAGTCGAACGCACAAGCAGCGGCCATATCAACACGGAAAGTAACATTATAAACTGGAATTGGGTTAGCTGGGCAAGCTTCGCAAGATGCAAAGCAAACTTTAGCTAAAGTAGTATCGTTTGCAGTTCCTGCAAATGATCTATTTCCATTCGTATTACAAGCCGAAGGCACGCTTTCTGCACCACCCCAAGCATTGTCATTTACATATTTAAATTCTGTTGGAGTATTTGTAGCAACATAACCTAAGAATGAATATAGAGTTCCTGCAAATGCGCCATTACCAGCGTAATTTAGCATTCTTGAACCTGCTGGATTCCATCCTTGGAAAGCACCTGCAACATGTACACCATTTGCACTAACAGCTGAAACTTTTGCCATGTCTACTTGGAACTTCACTAGATTCATACCTGCTGGAGCTGTACCACCAAACATTACTGCTGGTAACATTAAAGTATCTGTACCAGAATTTACCCATGTGTAACGATTAGAGTTCCCTCCACCTACTTGAGATAATAAAGGAACATTTTCTGCACCTGGCCAATCATTATCATTTATAAATTTGAATTCGTATGGTAAATCACCAGCCATATCCATAATGTAGGTGTAAATACCATCAGCATTAGGATCCGTCATTGCATACGTTGAAGGGCTCCAGTTAACTAATGTTGGGTTTTCATCTACGTTATCATAATTGATATCTTTAAAGTTACCAACTAAGTGTACGCCATTTGCACTTATTGTTTGCCCCGTCATATTTACTTGGAACATAACTTTACGTGCCTGAGTAGTGAAGGATAAACCTGCCAATACTGCTATTAGTAAAAGTTTTTTCATAACAATTAAAAAATTAGTTTGGTATGAAATTAGTATTAAATATTCGATTTCCAAAATTTTAGTGTAAAAAATACACTATCTATAATTATTCTAAAAAGTGTAATTTTTACACTTTCTTATTTTTTGTTCAATTTTTTTTTAAATTGCATCTATGATTTGTTTAAAAATGGGTTTAAAATCTAATTTGTTACCATTGTTAGTTTTGTGTTTTTTGAGTCTAAGTTCAAAAGCACAGGTTGTGACCTTAAATCCAGCATTTGCTACACAAAACGACCAAGTGACTGTCATTTTCGCTGCCTCAAAAGGAAACAAAGCTTTAGTAGGCCAATCGGTAGTATATGCCCATACAGGTGTTATAACAACCCTTAGCGCTACTCCAACTTCTTGGAAGTATGTTCAGGGTACTTGGGGAACAGATGACGCTAAAGTGAAAATGACAAATTTGGGAGGTAATCTATTTTCAATTACCTATAAAATTAATACATTTTATGGTGTGCCTGGAGGAGAAAACATACTAAAATTAGCTTTTGTATTTAGAAATTTAAATGGATCATTAGTTGGAAGAGAATCAGATGGGGCAGATATTTTTGTGCCAATTTCAAATGGTACTTTCCAAGCTCGTTTTGAAACCAATACTGCTCAAATTAAAAAAACAAACCAATCTTTAACGATTAAAGCGGTAACCTCTGGTAAGGCTGCTATTAAGTTGTATAAAAATAATGTTGTAGTTCAAAGTTTAGCCGACGATTCTATTATTACCTATACAGAAGCTCCCAATACAAATATTGTTGGTAGGTATAATTATATTTTTGAAGCTGTAAAAAATGGAAATTTTTATAGAGATACCATTTATGCATTTTATGTTGGAAGCCCTGCAATTGCTACTGCTCCAGTAGGTACAAAAGATGGTGTGAATTATATTTCTGATACATCCGTAATAATTCAATTGCATGCACCATTTAAAGAGTATGCATTTGTAGTAGGTGATTTTAATAATTGGGAGTTCGATGCAAAATCATATATGAAAAAATCTCCATCCGGACAGAAGTTGTGGGTGCAAATAAATGGCTTAACAAAAGGGCATGATTATCGTTTTCAATACGTGGTTGATTCTACCCAAATTAGAAGTGCAGATGTATATTCTGAGAAATTACTAGATCAAAATAACGACCCTTATGTACCTGCAATTACTTACCCTAATTTACCTCCTTATCCAACTGGTAAAACCACCGAATATGTATCAGTATTAAATACATCAAAAGAAAATTTCAATTGGCATCATACAGATAATTTTAATCGTCCGAATAAAGAAAAACTTTTTATATACGAATTACATCTACGCGATTTTATTGCTCGCCATGATTTTGAGACCTTAAGAGATACATTAAATTACCTAAAAAATTTAGGTATTAATACTATCGAATTAATGCCAATAAATGAATTTGAAGGAAATGAAAGCTGGGGATATAATCCAGCTTTTTATTTTTCAGTTGATAAATATTATGGCACAAAAGAAGCCATGAAATTATTTGTGGACGAATGTCATAAATTGGGAATGGCTGTTGTATTAGATATGGTGTTAAACCATTCATTTGGTCAAAGTCCAATGGTTAGATTATATTTTGACAAAGGAACAAATAAGCCAACAGCAGATAACCCTTGGTTTAATCAAACAGATAAACACCCGTATGGAGTAGGTTATGATTTTAATCACGAGAGTCAAGCAACTAAAGATTTTGTAGATACAGTGCTTAAATTTTGGATAAAGGAATATAGGGTAGATGGATTTAGGTTTGATTTATCAAAAGGATTTACACAAAAAAATACTGGTGCAGATGTAGCTGCTTGGGGAGCTTATGATGCAAGTAGAATTGCGATTTGGAAAAGAATATATAATAAAGTAAGAACATATGATTCTACTTCATATTTAATTTTAGAACATTTTGCTGATAATTCAGAAGAAAAGGAATTAGCAGCATACGGTTTTTTATTGTGGGGAAATTTGAATTATAATTTCAATGAAGCTACAATGGGGTATGTAAGTACCAGTAATCTTAGTTGGGCAGATTATAAAAATAGAACTTGGGCAACACCAAGTGTTGTGGTATATGCAGAAAGCCATGATGAAGAAAGATTAATGTATAAGAATTTACAATATGGTAGTGTATCTGGTTCTTATTCGATCAAAAATTTAAATACTGCCTTAAAGAGAATTGAAGCAGCAATGTGTTTTTTAATTCCACTTCAAGGACCTAAAATGATTTGGCAATTTGGAGAACTCGGTTACGATTACTCTATTGATTTTAATGGCAGAGTTGGGAATAAGCCAATCCACTGGGATTATTTACAGAATCCAAATAGAAAGAGAGTTTCGGAAGTGGTTTCTATTTTAGGTTGGTTAAAAAATACTCAACCAAGTTATTCAACTAGTAATTACACCTATACTGTTTCTGGTGCTGTAAAATTATATAAAGTTTCAGATGCTAGTTTAAATACAGTATGTGTGGGGAACTTCAATATAAAAACTGACTCCATTATTCCAGTGTTTCAACACACCGGTTGGTGGTATGATATTTTCACCAACGATTCTGTTTTAGTAAATGATGTTTCTCAAAAAATAGTTTTAGGACCAGGAGTGTATAAATTTTATGTAGATAAAAAAATAATTACACCTGTTGTATTAACATCTATTCCTAAAACCATTAATAATAATTTGAATTTAGAAGTGTATCCAAATCCAGTAACAGAGGACGTAACTATTAATTGGGATGCAAGTGAAGAGCCTTTAAATATTGAGGTGTATGATGTTTTAGGTAAATTAGTTTTTATAAGAAGTATAAATAATTTGGAAGGGTCTATTACGCTTTCTCGTAATGAGATGAAATTATCAACGGGTACCTATATCTTAAAATGTAAACAACAAAATGCAATCAATCAACAAAAAATAATAATCCTATAAATATAAATTATGAAGAGAAATCTACTCTTATTATTAGTAATGCTCTTTACCACCTCTATGAATGCACAAACCATACGAGGTAAAATTGTGGATCTTGCAAAGGAACCCGTAGTTGGAGCTGGAGTGGTAATAGAAGGCACTCAGATTGCCACTGTTACCGATGCATTAGGTAATTTCTCTATCGGGAAATTACAAATAAATACAAAGTATAAGTTGAAGATTACAATGTTAGGTTTTCAGCCAATTGTAAAAGAAGTCTTAGCAACAACAGGTGATCAGAGTTTTAATTTTACCATGAGAGAAGACTCTAAGCAATTAGAAGATGTTGTAGTGGTGGGGTATGGTACAAAAACGAAAAGAGAAGTTACAGGGTCAATTTCAAGAATTTCTTCAAAAGAATTAAATGATTTACCTGTACAAAGTTTCGAGTCGGCATTACAAGCAAAATTACCTGGCGTTCAAGTAACCACTGGTAGTGGTATGGCTGGTTCAGCTGCAAAAATTACAATTCGAGGGATTAGTTCCATTAGTGCAGGTGGAGATCCATTATATGTTATAGATGGAATTCCAATTACACAAGATTATTTTTTATTAGGTAACGGAGGAGGAATGAATTCCAATCCATTAGCAGCCATTAATCCAGATGATATTGAATCTATAGACGTATTGAAAGATGCGGCAGCAAATGCTATTTACGGATCAAGAGGTTCTAATGGTGTAATTTTAATTACCACAAAGAAGGCTAAGAAAGGGGTTGAGATTTCATATAGTGGATCTGTGGGAATTTCTCAGGCAACTGCATTGCCTAATATGCTTAATAACGAGCAATACTTGCAACTGTATCAAGAAGCCTATGAGAATGATGGTGGTGTTGGTTTAGCTCCGTTAAAAGGAGGAATATCTTGGGAGGATGCAAAAAAAACAAATACAAATTGGGTTGACTTGATGACTCAAACGGGCGTTAAGCATTCACATAATGTTTCGGTTTCAAAAGGAACAAATAAATATTCAATTTTAGGAAATGTAAGTTATTCTAACAGTGAAAGTTTTTTGGTTGGAAACAGTTATGAAAGAACCTCATTTCGATTAAATGGTGATTACCGATTTAATAAGTATATAAAAGCTTCAATAAATTCATCTATTTCTAGAGGATTTAATCATCGAGTAAATGCAGGCTGGTCTGGCGGTTTAGGGTCGGCAATGTCAACAGCTTTACCTATTTATCCTGTGTACAATCCAGATGGAACTTTGTTTAGAGGAGGTGATAATCCGATGATTGCTCAGTTGCATAAAAAATGGCAAACGGTAGAAAATAGATATATTAATGGAACGCAATTCGATATTCGTGTAAATGACCAGCTGAGTTTCAACGTAAATGCCAATATGGATTATATGTTGATTAATGATGATGATTATCAAGATAAATTGTTTGACTTAAACATAAATCACGCAGGAATTGCAAATAGAAATGTTCGTACTGTAAAAAATTATAACACGTTTGTTCAAGGTGTGTACGATGTAAAGTTACCTATAAAGCATAAATTAAAAGTTATGGCAGGGTATGAGTATCAACGTGCCATAACTCATAAAAAAGACTATCATGCAAATAACATGTCGGATGGGTTTTATAATCCAGATGCAAAAATAGAAGACTCGTTGTATTCTTATAATATTAATACTCCATCACCAACTGAGTGGAAGTTTAACTCTATTTTTTCTCGTGCGAGTTATGGATTTAAGAACAAAG
>CALRIM020000086.1:0-13280 GCA_943360385.1 Rhizobium sp. Q54
CGGAATTACCGCCTTAGAAAAATTAAGTCAAAGTAAATTTGATTTAGTACTAATGGATGTTCAAATGCCCGATTTAAATGGCTTGGATACCACTCGAGAAATCATAAAAATTTATAAGGATAATCGACCAAAGATTATAGCTATAACTGCAGGTTCTTTTGGCGACGATGAAGCGCAATGCATTAATGCTGGTATGGACGATACACTTGAAAAGCCATTTAAGATAGAGCAGTTGCAGGAAAAGTTGGCGAAGTTTAATCTTATTTAATTTGAACAATTAGCCAATATGCCAATGTGCCAATTTGAACAATTAGCCAATATGCCAATGTGCCAATATATATGATTAGGTTTTTATTTTATTTTACAAGCACACGAATAATGAGCACACGAACTATCTGTCTACTTCCCCCAGCACAATATCAATCGACCCAAGTATCGCTACAATATCAGCAATCATTGCTCCTTTAGCAATTTCTGGCAATACAGATAAGTTAGAGAATGCACCAGAGCGCGCTTTACAGCGTATTGGTCGTTCTGTTTTTCCATCAGTTACAAAGAAATAACCTAATTCGCCTTTCGGGCTTTCGCCTCTCACATAAAACTCTTGTGCTTTGGGAATTATTTTCTTTGGCATGTTTGCTCTAGGATCGTAATCGGGAGTTCTTTTTAAAGGCCCTTTTAATCGCTCTAAGCACTGTTCAATAATTCTTAACGATTCATATACTTCTAATACTCGAACGTAATAGCGGTCCCAACAATCGCCAACAGTGCCCATTTTACCTTCACCAATTGGAATGTCGAATTCTAATTCAGGGTAAACAGAATATTCATCTACTCTTCTAAGATCATGTTTCAATCCAGATGCTCTAAGCATTGGGCCTGAACATCCATAATTAATAGCAACTTCTAATGGTAATACACCAACATTTTTTGTTCTATCAATAAAAATCTGATTGTTGGTTAGCAAATCATCTAAGTCGCGCATCTTCGGTTTAAAATAGTCGACAAATTCCGAACACCTTTCTTCGAAGCCTACAGGTAAGTCGTAATAATTACCACCCACCCAAATATAATTATATAATAATCGAGCACCAGATGCCCATTCTAATAAATTTAAAATATGTTCTCTATCTCGGAAACACCAGAAAAATGGGGTAACCGCACCAATGTCCATTCCATATGTTCCTATGGCAATTAGATGTGATGCAATTCTATTTAATTCTGAAACGAGTACTCGAACGTATTCTGTTCGTTTGGGAATATTTTTATCAATACCCATCATTTTTTCAACACCCATCACAAAAATATGGTCGTTGTTCATAGACGTTAGGTAATCCATACGATCTACAAAGGGAATGATTTGTTGGTAGGTTAAATTCTCTGCATGCTTTTCGAAACAACGATGTAAGTAACCAATATGAGGCGTACATTCTTTTACTAATTCCCCATCTGTTAATAATTCTAAACGCAAAACCCCATGCATCGACGGATGCTGTGGTCCCATGTTGAGAATCATCTCTTCGTTTTTTAATTGACTAAGGTCTGTTTTATAATTAGTCATTTTTGATGTCGCTATGATTTTTAATATTCAGTCCTTTGTACACTTCTGCAGGTTCATAATCTTTTCGAAGAGGATAGCCTTCCCAATCGTCTGGGCATAAAATTCTGCGCATATCACTATGTCCATCAAACATAATTCCATACATATCAAAAGCTTCACGTTCATGCCAATCTGCCGATTTCCAAATGCCTGAAACGCTTGGTGTATGAGGGTTTGAGCTAGCTGTTCTTTCAAAAGGAACCATTACTTTTAAAACAAGAGAGTGTTTATATGGAATGGAACTGATGTGATAAACTATTGCTAATTCGGTTTTATCAATGGCATAATCCACGCCCGATAAACAGTTCAAATAATCGAAATATAATTCGGGTTCGTCGCGTAAAAACCGACAAACATGTTGAATTTGATTTGGAGTAATTGTAAGCGAGGGTTGAAGCTGTTCAGCTTGTTCTGCAACAATTACCTCTGCACCAAATTTTGCAACAATTTTATTTTTTATCTCTTCGAAATTCATAAATAAACAAAAAATTAAAATGAATTATGGCGCTAAGCGTTCAATTTTCCATTTCCCTTTTTCCATCAAAACGTATTTCATACGATCGTGTAAACGGCTAGGGCGTCCTTGCCAGAACTCAATAGATAAAGGCTGTAACACGTATCCACCCCAATGTGCTGGCTTTGGAACATGTTTACCTTTGTATTTCTCATCCATGTTTTTAAAAATAACATCAATGCTTTCGCGGTTTGGAATAACCTGACTTTGCGGAGAACTGATGGCGCCAATTCTGCTTTCGTAAGGACGAGAATTAAAATAAGCTTCCGATTCTTCTTTAGATAATTTTAATATTTTACCATCGATACGAACTTGACGTTGTAATTCTGGCCAAAAGAAAACCATACTTGCGAATGGATTTTTTTGTAAGTCTTTTCCTTTTTTACTTAGGTAGTTAGTGTAAAATGAAAATCCATTTTCGTCGAATCCTTTTAATAACACAATTCTTGCAGAAGGAATACCTTCTTTGGTAGCAGTTGCTAAAGTAAGAGCATTAGGTTCCAAGACCTCAGCTTTCATTGCTTCTTCGAACCATATACCAAATTGATGGAAAGGATCTTTTGCAACATCAGCTTCACTTAAACTGTGTTTTTGATAATCGGTACGTAGATTTTCAAGTGTTGATTTATCGATATTACTCATTTGTTTTTTTGTACTTATTTCTCCAGTATAATTTTTCATTTAATTTTTTCAGAATTAATTCCGCAAGAATAAACTCACTTAAATTCTGATTCATGGCCATTTTTACATCATTCTCCGAAACATCAATTCTGTATAAACAGGCATATAGCAATGTTCTATTTTCTTTCATCAATGTTTTTAAATATAAAGCAAGGTGACTTCTTAAATCTTCATAATTTATGTCGTTTTTAACTGCTGGAATAGACCCGTCGTTGAAATTTTCACGTACTGCAGCTATTAAGGCTTCTTGGTTTTCGTTCGACATTTGTTTTTGAAATTATTTTGAATTTAAGAGGATGATGCTTATATTCAATAAACGTTTGCTAAGATATTAAGAAATGTTGAGCAAAATCGCACCTACAGCAGGAAAAATACTAATTTCCGAACCTTTTATGTTGGATCCTCAATTCCGACGTTCGGTAGTATTGTTGGTGGAGCATGCAGAACAAGGCACGGTGGGCTTTGTATTGAATCAAGAAACAGAAGTTACCATACCCGATATTATTCCAGGATTCCCCATGTTCGATGCTAGGATTTGTATAGGTGGCCCAGTTCAAACAGATACCTTGCATTTTATTCATAAAATTCCAGAATTGGTAGAAGGAGGGGTAGAAATTGAAGAAGGTGTTTATTGGGGAGGGGATTTTGACCAATTGAGAGAGCAAATTGCTATTGGTAAAGTAATGTTAGACGATGTAGTTTTTTTCTTAGGGTATTCTGGTTGGAGTCCGGATCAACTAGAAGAAGAAATAGAAAGCAATGCTTGGATTGTTTCTCCAACACAATCTAGAGATATATTTAATGATGATCATGATAATCTTTGGAAAAAGTCAGTGCGCAAACTTGGAAACAAGTATGCTCATATTGCGAATTTTCCTGAGAACCCGATGTGGAACTAGTTCGTGTGCTCGTTAATTGTGTGCTCGTGTGCTCGTGAAAGAATTCACAATTCACAATTCACAATTCACAATCCCGATAGCTATCGGGAACAACTCATTTCGATTTTCTTATAAAGATAGAAACAATGGCTGTGGTGAAAATTCCCATAAATGGTGTTCCAATAAGTGTTTCTTTTAAATAATTAGTTAGGTTGAAGTAGGCAACCGCTTCTTCCATTGTTTGTTTCTTATTGGTTACGCTGTAATTGATAATGTTTTCGAAAAAATGAGGTGTAATATAAACACTTGTAATGTATTGGGCTAGGGGAGCCAATATGGTAATAAAAAGAGTCATTATTAATCCACTTGCAAAGGCTTGGCGGTAGCTTATAATTCCCTGATAATCTCTATTTCTTTTTTCACGCAAACCCACCACAAAAATTAAAATAGCAGGGATAGCAAATAAATTGGTATAGATATAATGTTTATCGATATGAGTAGAATGTAAGCCCACTAAGCGTTCCATACACATCCATAATAATGTCATGGTGAAAAATGCTAAGGCATACTTTAATTCAGTTCTTAATTTGTTCATAAGGATAATGTGTTAATATGTTAATGGGATAATATGTTAATGGAATAATTCCGATAAATCCCTATCTGTTGACAGGCAGGGGAACAAGTTATGTTAATGAAATTAAGAAATAAAAATAATTAAACAAACATTAACATATTAACATATTATCCCATTAACATATTAGATAGGTTATTTTATCATCCTCTGCCACTTTAACCGCTCCTAACTTCTCTACAGCCTTCTGCGATCGGTAGTTCGTTATTCCTACGTGGAAATAAATATTCTTTACAAATTGAAGTGCATAATCAATCATGAGTTTTTTGAGAGCAGAATTATAGCCATTTCCCCAGTGAGCCCTATCGATAAAAGTAAAACCGATGGCTACCGAACTATCTTCTTCATTGTATTCGTAATATCGAGTACAGCCAATAATTGAATTATCTTTTTTATCGAGGATTAAAAAGGCGCCCTTGGACTCTATGGCACTGTTGAAATATTTTTGAAAAACTTCTCTTTTATAGCGATCAGAATTAGGGTGTTGTTCCCAAATTAAAGGGTCAGCAGCCACTTTAAAGAGTTCCTCGAAATCGGATTCTTTTAGAGGTTGAAGGATTACAAAACTGTTTGATAATTGAGGTTGGAGATTCATTAACATATTATCCCATTAACACATTAACATATTAAAATGTGCTTCCAAAACCCTTACCCTTCAATGCCTCTGCCGACTTCTCGATTTTTTCTTTCAATTCTAATTTATATTGATCCATGCGTGCACCAATGGCAGCATCGTTGCTTCCTAAAATTTGAGCAGCTAAGATTCCTGCATTTTTAGCACCGTTTAAGGCTACTGTAGCAACTGGAATTCCGCCTGGCATTTGAAGAATAGAAAGTACCGAATCCCAACCATCTATAGAGTTCGAAGATTTTACAGGAACACCAATTACTGGTAAACTGGTAAGCGATGCTACCATGCCTGGTAAATGCGCTGCACCTCCTGCACCTGCAATAATTACTTGCAATCCGCGTGCTCTTGCGGTCTTCGCATATTCGAACATCCGCTCTGGTGTTCTATGTGCCGACACTACTGTAAGCTCATAGTCAATGCCTAATTCTTTTAAAACATTTGCCGCTTCTTCCATTATCGGAAGATCGGATTCGCTACCCATGATGATTCCTACTTTTACCATAAATTCTAAATTGTTTAACCTCACCCCAACCCCTCTCCAAAGGAGAGGGGCTTTCGTATTTCGTCCCGATAGCAATCGGGGTTAAATTCTAAACTCTAAATACTAATAGTTCAAATTAATTAATTGTTCAGATTGTCCAAATTAACCAATTGTTCAAATTGTCCAAATTAACAAATTGTCCAAATTAACTAATTGTTCAAATTGTCCAAATTGACAAATTGTCCAAATTAATATTGGCACATTTTCTAATTGGCTAATTAGCTGTTACTACCTTCAACGTTTCCTTCACCACCTGCGCTCTACTTATCGCCACTTCTCTGCTTTCATCCACAACGGTTACATGTCCCATTTTGCGGAAGGGTTTGGTTATTTTTTTGCCGTATAAATGAACATAAACTCCTGGTAAATTTAACACTTCTTCCATGCCTTCATAAACAGCATCACCCGTATGTCCGTCTTCACCTAAAATATTAATCATTACCGAATGATTTTTCGCATCGGTATTTCCTAATGGTTGGTTAAATATTGCTCGTAAATGTTGTTCGAATTGTGAACTAATATTTCCTTCTATGGTTTGATGTCCGCTGTTATGTGGGCGTGGTGCCATTTCGTTTACTAATATTTCACCAGTTTTAGTAAGAAACATCTCTACCGCTAAAAGGCCTACTAGCTCTAGCTCTTCGGCAATTTTTACGGCAATGTTTTCTGCTTTCATGGCAGTATATTCCGAAACGTTTGCAGGCGAGACTAAAAATTCTACCAAGTTTGCTGTTGGATGAAAATCCATTTCTACTAAAGGAAAAGTTTTCGTTTCACCATTTTCATTTCTCGCAACAATTACAGCAATTTCTTTTTCGAAATCAACTAATCTTTCAACCAAAGAAGGTGCATCAAATGCATGAGCAAAATCGTCTTTGGTACGCATAATTTGTACTCCTTTTCCGTCGTATCCATCCTTGCGTAATTTCTGAACGTAAGGTAATCCCCAAATTAATTTTTCTAGTCCTTCTTTATTTTCTATTAATTGAAAATCGGAAGTTGGAATACCGTGATCTTTCATCCATTGCTTCTGAACCCCTTTATCTCTTATCATTTTAATGATAGAAGGTTGAGGATACACAAGCTTTCCTTCGGATGCTAATTTCTCTAAGGCCTCTACATTTACCTTTTCTATTTCGATGGTTATTAAATCTACCGTTTGTCCGAATTTATAAACGGTATCGAAATCGGTGATATCGCCAACGGTAAATTCATCACAAATATTTTTACACGGAGCATTTGCATCTGGGTCTATTACGGAGCAAGTAACATTATAGTTCAACGCATTTTGAATCCACATTCTTCCTAATTGTCCTCCACCGAGGATTCCCACTTTTAAATTTCCATAGAATGTTTTCTTCATACTTTTTGAGCTAGTTCTCCGCTTTTTATTTTTCGTTGTAATTCTAATATTCCACCAATTAAGGCTTCGGGTCTGGGTGGACAACCTTGTATGTACACATCAACAGGAATAATCTGATCAACACCTTTTACTACATGATAACCATGTTGCCAATACGGCCCTCCACAATTAGCACAAGAGCCCATAGATATTACGTATCGAGGTTCTGGCATTTGTTCGTATAAGATTTTTATTCGCTCGGCCATTTTAAAAGTAACGGTACCTGCGATTATTATTACGTCGGATTGGCGAGGTGAGGGGCGAGGGAAAACGCCGAAGCGTTCTAAATCGAAATTACCCGATTGAGAATCCATAAATTCAATGGCACAACAAGCAATACCAAACCCCATTGGCCATAGGGAAGATAGTCGTGCCCAATTTAGAAGTTCTTCTAATTTGGTAACAACAACACCTTCGCGTTCCAATTGATGTGGTAATTTACTCATTCGTTTCTTTTTTTATGGCCGAACGGAAAGGTGGTCTGCGAACCGTTGTTGGTGCAGGGTTTGAAGCTGCTGCAACAGGTTCTGTGACTTCCACTTTTTCTTCGAGTTTAAATTCTTTTACGGTATAATTTAGTTGATTGATGGCATCATATAAATTCCTAGGAACAATTGCATCCGAAGTAGGAATAATTATCGTCGGACGAATCCATTCTAAATCTCCTTTACGCCAAACATATGCTAGTCCGAGTAATAGTATCACAATGAATATACTCATCTCTATCATGTTAAAAGCTGCCCAATGAGGAACCGTTGCTAATAAATTTTTATCTGCAAAAATAGTCGACCAAGGGAAAAGGAAAATCAGCTCTACATCAAACAATAAAAATATGATGGCAATAATGTAGAAGCGCATGTTGAAAGGAGTTCTAGATGGTCCCTCTGTTACTTCACCACATTCATATGTAGAGTTTTTTATAGCATTAGGATTTCTTTTTTTCAGCATAGCATTTATAGCCATTCCGATGAGGATAAATGATATCCCTAAGAGCATGAATAATAGGATTTTCCCGAATTCGCTAAGTTCTCCGCTTGCTTGCATGTTCAAAAATAGGAAAAAAACTCTGTTTTAATGCAGATTTTGAGCAATCACATATCCACAGGCCCATGCCCATTGGAAATTATAGCCTCCCAACCATCCAGTAACATCAACACATTCGCCTCCGAAAAATAAACCTGGGACCTTTTTAGCTTCCAATGATTTTGAAGAAAGCTCGTTGGTATCTATTCCTCCGCGCATTACTTCGGCTTTTTCATATCCCTTATCTCCAGCAGGTATCACTTCAAAATGATGAATAGTATTTTCAATTAATTCTAATTCAGCATTACTCAATGATGCAATATTTTTATCGTACGGCAAATAAACCGACATGGCGTCGCATAATTTGTTGGGGAGAAATACACTTAAAAAATTTTGCAATAATTTTTTACCATTGGATTGACGAGTTTCTTCAATTAATTTCCGAATAGATTGATGTGGTAAAAAGTTGATGTAAATAGGTTTTGGAGCTCTCCAATAACTAGATATTTGTAAGATAGCAGGTCCACTTAATCCCCAGTGTGTAAATAAGATATTTTCTTCGAAAGAAATTTCCTCATTGCTTACTATAGAATGCACACTGGTACCACTCATTTTTTCGAACCACTCTCGTTGTGCATGCCCAATAACCAATGGAACAAGGGCAGGAGCGGTCTTCGTAATTTTTAAATCGAATTGCTTCGCCACTTGAAATGCAAAATCTGTTGCACCCATTTTGGGTATTGGCAATCCGCCAGTAGCAATGACTACATTTTTACTTTTTACCGTTTTTCTATTTCCGTTTTTCGATATTAATACATCAAAATCTTCTTCATTCTTCTGAATTTCCAAAACAGAAGTATTGGTATAAATTTCTTGCCCGAGTTCTTCTATTAATTGTACAAAAGCATTCACAATATCCGATGCCTTATTGCTAGTTGGAAATAATTGTCCGAGTGTTTTTTCTTGTCCTTCTATTCCGAACATTTCGAAGAACTGAATAGTATCATCTACCGACCATTGTGATAGGGCCGATTTCACAAAGTGTTCGTTTTGAGAAATAAAATTAATGTCGGTTGTATGAATGTTGGTATAATTACAACGCCCACCACCAGAGATAAGAATTTTAGCACCCACTTTATCAATATGCTCAATAACGATTGCTTTCTTCCCTAAATATCCAGCCTGAACGGCACACATCAATCCACATGCACCACCACCAACTATAACGACATCAACCTCCATATTTATTTTTCTAAAAAAGATTTTAATAGAGATTCTCTATGATCTGGATGAGCGATACTTATTAATGCTTTCGCTCTTTGCTCTAAATTTTTACCGAATAAATTTACAGAACCATATTCTGTAACCACATAATGTACGTGCCCACGTGTAGTTACAACACCAGCGCCGGGTTTTAAGTTGAATACTATTTTCGATTCGCCTTTATTGGTGATAGATGGCATTGCAATAATAGGTTTACCATTATGTGAAATAGCCGCAGCGCGCATAAAGTCCATTTGTCCACCGATGCCCGAAAACATTCGGTTTCCGATGGAGTCGGCACATATTTGTCCGGTTAGATCTATTTCCAAAGCAGAATTAATAGCTGTAACCTGATCGTTTCTGTAAATATTTAATGGAGAGTTGACGTAAATCACATCACGCATTTTTACGAGTGGATTATCATCTAAAAAATCGTACACTTTTTTGCTTCCATAAGCGAAGGTTGCAACGATTTGATTTTTATCTATTTTCTTTTTACTTCCTGTAATAGCGCCTTTATTAAACAGATCTATTAGTCCATCCGAAAACATTTCGGTATGTATCCCAAGGTCT
Organism: Rhizobium sp. Q54; assembly: GCA_943360385.1. Taxonomy (GTDB): domain Bacteria; phylum Bacteroidota; class Bacteroidia; order Sphingobacteriales; family Sphingobacteriaceae; genus CAJBVG01. The sequence continues at coordinate 9,738 of CALRIM020000086.1, forward strand.
TTGTGATTTCCTAAACAAGAAAGCACCGCATCAGGAATAGCTCCTATACCCATTTGTAAACAAGCACCATCGTCTATTAATTCGGCAACATTTTTACCAATGTTTGTTTCAACTTCGGTAATTGAGTGAGGGTGCATTTCTGGAATAGTATCATTACATTCTACACCAAAATTAATTTTACTTTTATGTATCATCCCATCGCCATGTGTGCGAGGCATATTTGGGTTTATTTGTGCAATTACAATTTTTGCGTATTCTACTGCAGTTAAACTTGTATCTACAGAAACGCCTAAACTACAATAACCATGGGTATCTGGAGGGGATACATGTATCAGAGCAACATCTAAAGGAAGAATATTCCTTTTAAATAATAAAGGTACTTCTGAAAGAAAAACTGGAATAAAATCGGCTCTTTTTTCATTAATTGCTTTACGAACATTAGCACCAATAAAAAAAGCATCGAGTTTAAAATGCTCTTCCATTCCAGGAGCGGTATAAGGCGCTTCACCTTCGGTGTGGAGGTGAACTATGTTTACATTTCTTAATTCATCTTTACGGGCACACATCGCTTTAATGAGCAATTGTGGTGCAGCAGCTACACTATGAATAAAAACTCGGTTGTTTGATTGGATTTTTTTAACAGCTTCTTCAGCAGAACAAATAATCATATTATAATTTTAGGGATAAGGCGATTTGAAATAATTGGTTTTTCGAAGTAATAGCTTTTTCTAATTCAGATAAACCAACAATATAACGAGCAGATGCACCTAGTTTCCATACATTCATTGAGGCACCAAATACAGCACTCACCTCCGAGTTATTGAAAGTTGGTACTGTTGTTATAGTATTAGAAATAGAGTTGAAATCTTTAGAAACCAATCTAGAAAATTGTGGACCTACATCAAGACTTACAAAGGGTAATAATTTTATACGAAGTAGAATAGGCATATCGATGTAATTCAAATTTACTTCTTGGATGCCAGATTCTACATATCCTCTATTAGAGAAAAGTAATTCTGGTTGAATAGCCAAAACGATAACATCGAATTTTGCATAGGCACCTACTAGGTAACCTTGTTTGAAATCTGTTTTTAAATTGGTGCTATAAATGTTCGAAAAATTTAAACCAGCTTTAACACCATAGCTTAAACCAAAGGCAAAGTTTGCTTTTGCAGCAGTTAGGAGGAGGATTGTGATCAGTAGTTTTTTCATTTGAGTATTGAGTAGTGTGTAATGTGTATTGAGTTAAAATTGTTTACCAGTTACCAGTTACCAATTACCAGCTACGAGATCAGGATCCAATTCCACCAAGCGTTTCAGTGCTTCCAAGTTCAATTGGTCTTGCGATTTAAACTGACTTTTAAAAAACACAAAAAGCGAGCGAAGGAACCAGTTTTTGGCATTTACTTCGTTGGAAATAACGACCTCCGTAGTGAATTGTTGTGGTTCAGAAAAAGTAATGGTTACATGGTTTTGGAGTACAGCATTATCTAAATTGTACTCGTATTTTTTAGCAGGAATGGAACTTGTGATTTTATGGTTTATTTCGAATACTTGATTTTTTTCTTTTAAAAATAGTTTGTATTCGGCACCAGATTGAAAGGGTTCTGATTTTATTTTTTCGATATGATCAAATCCTTGCATCCATTGGGCAAGTAATTTTTCGTTGGTAAAAACATCCCACGTTTGTTGAGCAGGGCGGTTGATGGTAATTTTTGATTCGTAAACAATAGTTGGCTTTACTACTCCTATAACATAGAATCCTAGGAAACAAGTAATAATGAAGCCAACTACATAAATTAATATTTTCATTGCATAAATTTATGCCACGAAAATACTAAAAACTTAGTCTTTATTGCTTTTAAAATAAAGAAATAGAGAAATCCCAGCAAGGATTGTTTCTGTATAAATCCACTGAGTACCAAATGCACCTAAAGGTCCGTCTACCATAATGGTTATTAACCTCGACACGGCATACGATCCCCAGAATACCCCTAAGAATAACATCCCTTTCCTAAGATCATTTTTCCATAGATAAATCATTACCATTAACAAAGGAATACCAACACCCCCATAAATCCCCCTAATAGAGCTTAAGGCATCTGTATTATCTAGTTTTACTTTCACCAAGTCCATAACAGATTGTGGACTGTTAAACGCCATAAGGCTAACACTGAGAATTCCTAAAATGGATATTGCCATTACAATGGAAGCCGAAATTTTAATCGTTTTATTCATATGTATTTCTTTTATGTTTATTTTGGGCAAAAATCTATACTTTACACTTATCAATACTAACTTTAAACGACAAAGCATAGACATTTTACGACATGCACGCCCACAAGGAAATACTTATAAGTTTAGCCAGAAATATGAATCCTTTTGGATATTCAGAGGCTGATATTTGGAAGGAAGCAGGATTTAATATTGATCAAATTGCTGACTCTAATGAGATGGTGGATGCAAGATATGGGATTACTCTATGGGAATCTATAATTAAATGTTCTTCGTATCCTTTGGTTGGTTTAAGTTTTGGCAAAAACATCTCTTTTTCTGCATTGAGTTGGATTTCTGGATTAGCCCAAAGTGCTAATACTTTAAAGGATTTTTGGAAAAGTTTTTGTGATTTTTCTTTGTTGATGGGAGATATGTTTTTTTATTATTTGAAGGAGGAAGGAGATAGGGTGATTATCTATTATCAACCTAATGAGGAATGGGAAATTAAGAGCCCCGAAACGGCTAAGCAAGCATGCGAACATGCAATGAGTTTAACCATAACTTTATCCGAGTTTTTATCTGGAAAGAAAATCGTTGTTGAACAAACAAATTTCAAATATCAAATTAAAGATGAACATTTAGTAGAGTACGAGAAGGTGTTTAATAATGTGAAGTTTTCTCAGGAAAATAATTCAATTGTTTTTTCGATGGAAGTAGGAGAACGAATACTTATTGGTTCTAATGAAATTGTGTATAAACACATGTTAGAATTCTGCGAACAAAAATTAGAGGAACTCAAATTAGTAGAAAAATATTCAGATAAGGTAAGGTCTATATTAGCAAAGAAAAATTCTTTTTATTTGCCGAAATTAAATGAAGTGGCAGCAATGCTACATTTAAGTCCACGAACATTACAAAGAAAACTAAAAGAGGAAGATGTATTGTATCATGCTATTGTAGAAGAATTTCAAATTGCTCAAGCAAAACACCTTTTAATGCAAAAGCAAATTCAATTGAAAGAAATTGCTTATTTGCTTGGATATTCCAATACCGAAAGTTTCCATCGAAGCTTCAAACGCAATACTGGATTGAGTCCTGGAGCATTTAAGCAACAGGGGGTATAGTTTATTATCCGTGCGACAAAAAGATAATCGCAGAAACTAAAAAAAGCAATACAAAAAATAATACTCTGGCAATTACAGCATATTTTTTTAGCTTCTTCTTTCGTTCCGAATCATCTTCGCGAATAAACAATAAACTTTCGGCTTCGTTCTGTTCTTTTACTTTGTGTTTTTCTTTTCGATAAGAAATTCTCGATTCATCGAG
>CALRIM020000087.1:0-13197 GCA_943360385.1 Rhizobium sp. Q54
TACTATCGTACCTGCATTCAATGTAAATCCTCCTGCATAAGCTCCAGATTGTGCCCCTATAAACCAAGTACCTCCTCCATTTTTTATCACTCGTGTACCCGTTTCATTTAATATGGTTTGACCATTCCAATTTAAGGTAGAACCTGTTCCAATATCAAAGGTAGCTCCATCTCCAGAACCATCATTAATGCTTATCGCACTCGATGCTGTCCAGTTTACAGTTGCCGAATTTGTAATGGTTAGATTTTTAAATGATCCTGTAGTATAGGTGATATTACTATTGGCAGTAAAAACTAAGTTTTTATAAACATCAAATGCTTCATTAAAGGGTGCCACTCCTGTGGTACTCCAATTGTTAGAATTTAAATTTGCTGATAGTCCATCTGTATTCCAGTATAACGTGGAATTAGATGCACGTGTAACAGTAATCGTGTACGTTGCAGTTGTTATCCCATCACCTGCCGTAACAATTATGGTAATGGTATTTATTCCTACTGATAATGGGATACTTCCAGATGATGTACCACTTGTTACCGAGGTACCATTAACGGTAATCGTGGCATCATTACTTGCGCTTGTTGGCGTAAGGGTGATGGAACTTGTTGCATTACTTACAAGAGTGGTGTAATTTAGGATATCCGATGCAAAACTTGGACTGAGTGTACCACTGCTAATGTTTAGGCTTGACAAGGTAGTGTCGGTCGATGCCATCGATACCGTTACGCTTGCACAACTTGTGGTGTTGCAAGTACCGCTATATCGTACATAATATGTAGTTGAAATTGTTGGAGAAACGGTGATACTGTTTCCTGTTCCTGCGGAGGTTCCCCCACAAGATCCAGTAAACCATTGCGCTACTGCGCTAGTTCCTGCACTTCCTCCATCAACCGTTAAGGTAGTGCTCGCTCCACTTACAATACTTGTAGTTCCTGTAGCTCCTGTTGGGGCAGTCGAAAAGGTATTAACCGTAACTATCGCTGATCCAGAGGTACTGCTTGCAGGGCATCCATTTGCATCTGCAATGGAACTGATCGTATAGGTGGTTGTAGCACTCGGACTAACTGGAATATTACTTCCACTAGTATAACTCGTAACCGTAGCTCCACCGCTTGGGGAACCACTATATATTACCGTATATGGGGATACTCCTCCGGTAATGGTAACTACCAAATTAACGGATGATCCATTACAGATCGTGGTGGTACCACTTATCGTTGCTGTTATACTTTGACATACCAATCCTGGAACTATTTCTCCTGTAGATAATTGTACTGCTGGATGTGGTAAACCAGTTGTTGGATTTGTAAATTGTATTTGTGATAATTGAGTGGATGTTAAACCAGTTGCATTTGCTCCTACAAATATTCTTCCTGCGGTGGCAGAGGCTGCGCCATTGTAACCACCTGCCCAACCCGTAATGGTGAGCATGGTAGCGCCTGTCCAACTAATGCCATTACTCGCTGCAAATGTTAAAGTATGTGAGCCAGTTCCTAAGGTAATAGTAGAATTAGCTGTTAAAGAAAGAGTTCCTGCCGTTTCCGTAAATCCGGTGGTGGTTCCTGTGCTGAGGGTTCCTCCACTTAGCGTAACCGGACCAGCATCTGCCAGCACTCCAGCAGCCCCAAATTTTACGTTACCTCCTCGTATAGTTGTTCCTCCATCATACGTATTCGCTCCTGCTAATACGATAGTGCCGGTAGAGGCTGGCAAGCGATCGAAAATAATTCCAGAATTCGAACCACTGATAACTCCATTAAAAGTATACACTCCTGTGCTACCCGTGGTAATATTTCCGCCAACGGTGATCGTACGTGTTTGAGAAGCTCCTAAACTAACTACACTATTAAAAATTAAATTCGCATCGGAGTTGGTTAAGGTGGGGGAATTCCCTAACATAAAATCGCCACCAATTGTAATACTCGTAACCGCTGGAGTCTTTGCTCCAGTACCATTTCCGGCAATTACACCGCCATTAAGAATTAAAGCACCTTTTCCAACAGCATTAACATGGGTGCCTAAAATAACGGAACCTGCATTTAAGGTAAATCCACCGGTATAAGCACCAGCTTGGGGTCCTGTAGACCAGATTCCTCCTCCATTTTTAATCACACCTGTACCAGCTAAACTAGAAATGGTTTGTCCATTCCATGTCAAGGTGGAACCCGTACCAATATCAAAAGTTGCAATTTCTCCTACAGCACCCTGTGTTGTACTTAAGGTACCTGCAGCAGTCCAAGTAACTGTAGAGGCATTCGTAATGGTAAGAGTTTTTAACACTTTTAAAGTGACAAAACTGATAGCACTATTGGCCGTAAAAACTAAATTTCCATAATCAACATAAGCTTCATTAAATGGTGCCGCACCAGTTGTACTCCAATTACTTGCGGTAATACTTGCTGATGTACCATTGGTGTTCCAATATAATGTAGAATTGGATGCGCGTGTAACGGTAACGGTATAAGTAGCAGTAGTTATTCCATCTCCAGCTGTAACTACAGTGGTAAGGGTATTTGTACCCACAGATAAGGCAATGCTTCCAGAGGCAGTACCGCTGGTTACTGCAGTACCGTTTACTGTTATCGTTGCCTCATTACTTGCTCTCGTTGGCGTAAGGGTAATGGAACTTGTTGCATTGCTTACCGTTGCAACATAATTAACCGTATTCGAATCAAAAACTGGACTTAATGTCCCAACACTTAAGCTAAGATTAGAAAGGTTGGCATTGGAAGAGGTCGCATTTGAACTGCTAATAGTTAAAACTGTTAACGCAAACATGCAACTAATGAATCTTAAATATATTTTGAAAGATTGCAACTTCATACTAAAAGAATATTGATTATGAGAGAATTGACTAAACATTTTTGACAGTATTAAAAACCATTAAAAACTTAAAAGAGATAAGGACTGGTAAAAATGGCACCAGTCCTTATATAACTAAACCAAATTATTTACACAAACACAAACTAAAATTGATATGTGTAAACCAAACAAATTCGCTCTCTTTAATTTGCTTGCGGAATAAACATCCAGAAATAATAAAACATAAAATGGAAAATGATGATAAGCGCAGGAAATTATTCGATTTAATGCTGTTTAATGTGGACTAAAAAAAAAGATGCTTAAAATCAAGACATTAAACATTCAAATATATTTCAAATCATAAATTTGTATCTATACCCAAACTAATTGATATAAAGATGCCTAACTTAATTAAAGTACTTATACTTGAAGATGACCCAAAGTGGTTAAAATCTATAATTAATTCTTTACCCAATTATGAATTTTATATTGCTGGATGTGCCTCTGATATTGACGATGCATTGTTATTAATTGATAATGTTGATTTTGATATTGCTCTTATCGATATTAATATAGGAAATCACTTAATTGGTTTAAACCTTGGTAATTTGATAACTTATAAATATAATAAACCCTATATATTTATATCGGAGAGTATTGAATCTAAAATTTATGAAGCCGTATTGCAATCAAATGCTACAAATTATATTTTAAAGCCATTTACAATTTATGCTTTACAAATAAATATTAGGAACGCATATTTACAACATATTAAAACAACCTTTACTACCGTAAATACTCCATTAGAAATAACTCAACCTACCTTTTTTGTTGAGGATAATAAAAAAATAAAAAAAATTCTTTGGAATGAAGTAGTAAGCTTACGTACAAATCAAAACAAAACAACAATTATTTCTTTTTCTAATAAAGAATTTGAATTTAGGTGCTCATTGCAAAATATGTTGAGTTATTTTATTCCTAATACCATGAATTCTATTTTTTCTCAGAAAAAAAACAATGATGAATTAACATATGGAAATGTTAAAGAATTTGTAAACACATTAAAATATCATTATTAACTTTTTACAATAACATTATTTTAAAATAAAGAATAAGGGTTACATACACCTAATCTGTCTTCCTCTAAAAAAGTGTATGAAAAAAACCTTACTAACCCTAATTTTGAGCGTAGTTGTAATACTTAGTTCGAAGAAATCGCATGCCCAAGATGTTGTTGGTGGGCATACAGCGGCCAATAATTACCCATTTTTTGTGAGTTTAACAGAGCCAAATGCTTGGGGGCCTCCCTTTACTCCATTTTGTGGTGGTGCATTAATTAAATCGCAATGGGTATTAACTGCAGGGCATTGCGTAGTAGATTTTATGACTGGGCAGAATCAAGATAGCATAGATGTTTTGGTGAATTTATATACTCTTAATAATCCGAATCCTACCTACAAAAGAATTACATCAGATTACATTATTCGTCACCCATTATTCGATGTTTCGGGTAGATCATTATTAGGCGATTTAGCATTGATACATTTAAAAACGCCAGCGAATGTATATCCTATAAATTTAATTGATACAAACGACCGTCGATATGAAATGCCTTTTAATACTATTGATGTAATTGGATTTGGAATCTACGATACTGCCAATTGGAATTTACAACCAGATACGTTACAAATTGCTGGAATAAAAGTTATTCCAAATACCATTGCCAATTTACCAGATAGATACAATGGATTAATAGATACTACCATGATTTGTGCAGGTAGACTTGATACTTCTGCAAAAGGCGCAGCAGCAGGAGATAGCGGCGGACCATTATTTGATACCGACTCTTTAGGTAACAGAATTCAAATTGGAATAGTAAGTTTTGGAGAGGGTCCGCATAGTACTTCTCAACACCCTGGAGTATACACTAGAGTTTCAGCATATAGAAAATGGATAGATGATAGTATTTATAATTACGAAACTGGTACTGGAGTTAATAATCAAAAGAAAAAAGAATTTACCTTAAAACAAACTCCTTCAACATTAACAATTGCTTTACCATCACCCATATCAGAAAAATATACCATTACTATTTCTGATATAAATGGAAAAAACATTTATTCTTCTAATACACTTGAACCTATTGATATTGCTAGTTTCTCCAAAGGAATGTACATTGTAAATGTTAGTTCGGAGAACGTGGTTTATCAAGCGAAGAAAATCATCTTTTGATAATTATAAATTATGAATTACAAATTATAAATTGAGTTGAGTTGGGATGTGGGATGTGGGATGTGGGATGTGGGATGTGAGTTGATAGATCTAGAACGTTCGTCGGAGTGTCCTCACTCCGACGAACGATTTTGCCAGTCACGACCAACCACAAGCTTTGAGCTTCAAGCTAAACGGCCATACTGAACCTAGGATTCAGCTTCTCCTCATCATTGATGTACGAGTCGTAGATAGAACAGCAATTACGAAGAAAAGCTTTACCGATAAAGTTTACTTCAATTTTGTTATCGAAAATACTAACGATGCCATCTGCCATCAATTCATTTAAAAGTGTGAATGACATTTCACTTAATAATTCTGGAACGAAATCGGCTTTAAGCTGACACATCATTTCTAGAATTAATTTTCTACGAATGAGGTCGTCTTTCGATAAAATATGGCCTTTCATTATTGGCAATTCATTTTTTGCTAAACGGCCATAATAATCTTCCAATTTCTTTTCGTTTTGAGCGAAGCAAGTCCAAGAATCAGAAATGGAAGAAACACCTAGACCAATAAGTAAACTGGTATGTTTCTCAGTATACCCCATAAAGTTACGATGCAACTTATTGGATTGCATTGCCGATAAAAGCGAATCGTTTACTAAAGCAAAATGATCCATTCCAATTTCAATGTATCCTGCAGCTTCCAACATTTTTCTACCTAATTCATATAGAGCATATTTTTCTTCGTCTTTTGGTAAATTAGATTCATCATATTTACGTTGACCAGGTTTTAACCAAGGCACGTGTGCATACGAATAAAAGGCTATTCGTTCGGGCATCATTTTTATAACTTCATTCACAGTTCCACGGATGCTCTCCAATGTTTGATCGGGTAAGCCATAAATTAAATCGAAGTTAATGGATGTATATCCAAGTCCACGAGCTTCTATCATTACCCGTTCTACATCCGCTACCGTTTGATGTCTGTTTATTAACGTTTGAACATGAGGATCGAAATCTTGTATACCTAAACTCAATCGTTTAAATCCTAATGAGGCTAGTACTTTTAAATGTTCAAAATTTGTATTCCCAGGATGAGCTTCAAAGCTTAACAACGCATCTTGGGTAAGGATGCTATTGCTAAAAACATGATTTAATAAACGTTCTAAATTTTCTGCTTTGAAAAATGTTGGTGTACCACCTCCTAAATGAATTTCTGCAATTCGAGGTTTTTCATCAAACATCTCCAGGTATAAATTAAATTCCTTTTCTAATGCTTCAATATAAGGGACCTCTACTGCATGATTTACAGTAATACGAGTGTTACAACCACAATAGGTACATAAGCTCTCACAGAACGGTAAATGTATGTATAAACTAATGCCTTCTTTTTGGTTAGTGGCAGTAAAACTATTTTTTACATGTTTTTTCCAATCTTCTTGAGAAGGGTTTGTAGTCCAAGAAGGAACTGTAGGATAACTTGTGTACCGAGGAATGGGGCGATTATATTTTTTGATTAATTGATGCTGTAAGTTCATGCATCAAAATTCCGAGAACTTCTTTTCAAATAAAATGAGCAAAGTCATAAAAACAAAAAACCCCGAAATTTTCGAGGTTCATTTGTAATATCGTTAAGGAGTATTGACTACTTCTCCGTATTTTTCATTTCTTGCACTTCTAAGCGAATTGCTTGAGCTAAGTTTTTTAAATCTTGCATTCCTTTTCTAACTCTTGTACCAGCTGCGCTGTTACCTTTGTTATAAAATTTGTCAGCATCACCTTCTAATTCGGCAAGCATTTTTTTGAATTCGTTGAATTTTTTCATTTTTGAAAACTCCTTTTACGTTTTGGTTTTACAATAATTTGTTTGTTTTAGCTAATGTAAAATGAATTTTCGAGCTTATCAATACCTAAATGAATTAATTTTTACGCATTCATCTCCACTGCCGACTTATTCTCATAATACCCTGCTTTTAGCTTTTCTGCCACTTCAGAGTACGCCTTAAGAGTTTCCTCTACATCGGCCAAGGTATGGATCGCCGAAGGTATTAACCTCAACATTATCACGCCTTTAGGTACAACTGGGTAGGTTACAATCGAGCAAAATATGCTGTAATTTTCACGTAAATCCATCACAATATTGGTAGCCTCATTTAGGGTACCTGTCAAAAATACAGGGGTAACCGGTGAGCTTGTTTTGCCAATATCGAAGCCTCTTTCGCGTAAACCAGTCTGTAGGGCATTCACTATTTTCCACAAATTGTTCTTCAAATCTGGATTTGAACGCAATAATTCGAGTCTTTTTAACAATCCAATAACCATCGGCATTGGGATTGTTTTTGCAAATGTTTGCGAACGCATATTGTAACGCAAGAAATTCACCACATCTTCTGTTGCAGCAACAAATGCTCCGATACCTGCCATCGATTTCGCGAAGGTTCCGAAGTAAACATCTACACCTTCTTGAACACCTTGTTCTTCATCTGTACCCGCTCCAGTTGGGCCCATAGTACCAAATCCGTGTGCATCGTCAACTAATAAACGGAAGTCGAATTTTTTCTTCAATTCTACCACTCCTTTTAAGTTACCTTGTGCGCCAGACATACCGAAAACACCTTCTGTGATGACTAAAATACCACCTTCTGTGCCTTCAATTAATTTCGTAGCTCTTTCTAATTGTTTTTCAAGACTTTCCATATCGTTATGCGTGTACACATAACGTTTGCCTTGATGTAAACGAACACCATCAATAATACATGCATGCGATTCTGCATCGTATACAATAACATCGTGGCGGTTTACCAACGTATCTATAATAGACACCATGCCTTGGTATCCATAGTTTAATAAGAATGCATCTTCACGCTTCACAAATTCAGCTAAATTACGCTCCAATTGCTCGTGATTGTTTGAGTTACCCGACATCATACGAGCACCCATTGGTAATGCTAAACCATACTGTGCAGCGCCCTCGGCATCTGCCTTTCGTACTTCCGGGTGATTTGCTAATCCTAGGTAGTTATTTAAACTCCACACTAAGTGCTCTTTACCACGAAATACCATGCGATTGCTTATTTCACCCTCTAATTTAGGGAATGTGAAATATCCGTGCGCCATTTTTTGGTGCTGACCAAGAGGGCCACGATTCGAAAGTTTATTAAATAAATCCAACGTTTTAAGGGGTTTTAAATGCTAAAAAGCCAAAAATACGAAAAAAATGTGCAAATGTGCAGATTTGAAAATGCGAAAATGAGAGTAATGGGTAGTGAGTAGGGGTAATGGGCAAAAAATTAGCTAATTGGCACATTGGCTAATTGAGATATTGGCACATTGGCTAATTGGCTAATTGGCACATTGGCTAATTCACTAATTGACTAATTTAACTCTGGTATCACCAAATGCCTCCAACTCCATCAATTCTTTTTGAATCTGCTTGGTCCAGACCCCCTGCATCTTTCTATCAATGGAGTGTTTCGTTTCTAAATCATATTTACTTTGGCGAAGGCTTAACTCACGATCATACTTTTTAAACACATTCTGAACATTGTTGTTCAAGGTTTTTAAATTGAATTTCGATTCCACAAATTGCTTACGCATTTTTCGAGCATAGATTTCTGAAATATCGAAGTGCCCTCGTTCATGTTCTAATACAATTGCCGAATCGGTGATGGTCCAAGATCTATCGCAAATAAAATAATTACTCACTTCCAGCACCACACTATCTTCCGAAACATGTATAGGATTTAGTTTGATGGTAGTTCCTGTAGATGCAGACTCTAATTTATTTCTGGGAGATGGTTTCCCTTTAAAATCGGACCACACTAGTTCTCTGCTACCGTATGGGATGAGGTTGTCGGAGGTTTGGGTGAATCCGAGGGAGAGTGTGGTTATAAATATGATGCACAATACAATAATGTTTTTCATAATCTCAAATTATAGTTCTTTTTAAATTCTGAAATGAAATCTTCTGTTTCCTTCGGTCGATGACTATAAACTTCCCTTAACCAGCTAAAATAATCATTAATACTTTTACAAAATAATTCATTATTTGTAAAACTCTTCTTGAAATTATCCGAAACTTCATACATAATTCCGAAAACTCCCAATTCAATTACTCGATCGAAAAATACACACCATGTTTTATCCTCTGAATAAATTATTGGAAATGGAGCAATTGAATGAAGATACTCAATGTCTCCAGGCCTAACATCATTTACATTAATAGTGTATTTAAATAAAGTACTGTCAATATCATCAGTACTTATACTGAATGATGAGTTCACATCTTCCCCATATTCATCAATAAAAACTCTATTAATATTATTTAATTGTAGAAATGCTTTTATCGACTTAGCAAAAGATTCATGGTTATCAAAGAAAACACTGTCGAAATCGAAGAAATAAAATTCATCGAATTTGTTTTCGAAAACATATTTGGGGAGCTCTGAAATTATTTTATTCATGAATTTTCATAACGCTAAATTCTATTTCAGATAACTTAATTACTCTTTCCAAATTTCCATCAAATACCAATACGAAATCAAAACTTGGTTTCAATGTATAATAACCTTCTTAAACCCAACGAATCGATCAAAAATAACAGTCTCAACAATTACATGATTATTATTCAAATAATCAAAAACAGATTTACAATTAGAATTTCCAATTAATTTATGAGTAGCAATAGCATTTATATCACTTATTCTGCTACTCGCACCATTGTAATCAACCCCATCCCCATAGGGCTCCAAGTACTCATTTATAGAGAGAATTTTTCTTTCAACAAGCATTTCCCAATTCATTTGAAGCCAATCATTTATTGCAAATTCGTCTGTTGTATAATTTCGACCCATTAATAAAGGCAAAACATTATTCCAACTTTGATTTAAGAAACTTGCATACTCTTTTACTATATCGTTTATGTTCATAATCTAATTTAAACAAGTTATTATTGAACAAATTTATTTGTACTATCAGGTTTATAGTTAAACGATTTGAAATGATAGGTCTCATTAACTGATTTCACTTCTGTTTTTTGACCTTTTTGATTTCGATATGTTTCTGAAATTATAAAAGTTGTATCATTTATTATCTCCCCTTCTCTGACGTATGCCGAATAAGGCGCTTCCGAGGGATACCAGCGTTCAAATTTAATATTACTTTGTTCTATTTTAAAAGCACCCCATACATATTTTATTCCTTTTAACTTATTTATAAAATCAGGTGATTGCAACTTTTGTTCGAATTCATTTAACTTACTATATTCCCAACCATCACCAGTATGAAGTATTATACCATTGTTATAAAATATATAAATTGTAAGCATCTCCGGATTATTGTATTTTTTATAGTAGTAGCCATTAATCTTTAATTGATTTCCTATGTAATTCGTTCTTTGAATAGACAATTCATCATCCTTCCAAAAACCATCTTTACTACAATTTATTGTTATCATCATAAAAAAAGTTATGATGATGTATAACATAATTTTTAATCGAATCTTCATACCATTAATCAATATCGCTCACTCCAATTTACAAAACATAATCAATTTATCTCGACACCCCATTAACATATTATCCCATTAACACATTAACATATTAAAAAAGCGCCACCCGGTTTCCCGAATAACGCTTACGGCTATTTTAAATATTTGAAATTGCTTTGAATAAACTAGTCTACATTATCGTGTAAGAACGGGTTGTTCGGACGAATTTGTGGTTGCCCATTGTCATCGTTCAACGTGTAACGCGATACTTGCGACTCTGTTGAATGTGGTGTATTATCTAGGTTTTGCTTTTTGCGTAAATACGCTGGTTCGCTTTCTAAATCGTTCACTCCATTCGGTGTTCTTAAACGCATGCTCAACTCTTTTAATCTGTTGATGCGCTCTTTATTTTTTCTCATCTGCTCTTCCAACTCATCAGTCTCTTCGTTCTCTACTGGAGTTTTATTGATGATGGTAAATTCAACACTTTCCTTATCTAGCAAACGGAATGGCTCTTGCTCCATCACTGGTTCCTGCTTAGGTTCTGGTGCTGGAATAAAGTCGAACAAGTTCACTTGTTTTGTTGATGCTGGTGCTTCTTTTTTAACGTCTTCTTTTATAAATGGCACTTGCTCCGACTCTTCAACAATGTGTTTTTTCAACACCATTGCTGGTGCTTTTTTCACTGCTGCCGATTCTTCTTCAACACGATTTATTTTTGTTTCCATTTGAATTTCTTCTCCTAGTAAAACAATATCGTCGATGTGGTTTACTGCCGCAACAACTTCATTGTTTTCGATAGTAATATTCAAATTTGGAATCGCTGTTTCTACAGTTGCTTTGTTTTCAATTTGTAATGGAATTACTTTCTTTTCTGCATTTGGTGCAGCTTTAGAAAACTTTTCTTCCTTTGTCTGAAAGCCTGTAGCAATAAGCGTTACAGAGATTTTATCACCTAAAGTTTCATCATAACAGTTACCCCAAATAATATCTGCAGTTAAGCCTGCTTGGTTTTGTATGTAATCTGTAATTTCCGAAACTTCATCCATCAATACTTCCTCTTCTCCAGAAGTAATATTTAATAAAATATAACGTGCTCCTTCAATATCATTATCATTTAACAATGGCGATGCTAATGCACTTTGCACTGCTTTAAATGCTCTACCTTCTCCTTCTGCAGAGGCAGATCCCATAATCGCTACACCGCTACTTTGCATTACAGTTTTCACATCTTCAAAGTCAACGTTTATGTAACCTGGAACGGTGATGATTTCGGCAATACCTTTTGCGGCTGTTGTTAAAATATTATCGGCTTCGGCAAATGCATTGGAAAGGGTAAGGTTTCCGTACATCTCACGAAGTTTATCATTCGAAATAACAAGTAAGGTATCTACATGTTTTTTGAATGCTTCCAACCCTTCGTCGGCTTGTTGCTTTCTGCGTTTACCTTCGAAATTAAATGGTGTAGTTACAATACCTACTGTAAGAATGCCTAATTCCTTTGCTGCTTGTGCAATAATCGGACTAGCACCTGTACCAGTTCCACCACCCATACCTGCTGTAATGAAAATCATTTTGGTTGTTGTACCTAATAATTCCTTCACATCGTCTATAGATTCTATTGCTGAGTTCATTCCCACTTCTGGCATAGAACCCGCTCCTCTTCCTTCGGTAAGGCTTGCTCCTAATTGTATTTTGTTCGGTATCGGACTTAACTCCAATGCTTGAGCATCTGTATTACAGATGATGAAATCTACTCCTACGATTCCTTGATTGTACATGTGATTAACAGCGTTACCACCGCCACCACCAACACCAATTACCTTGATAATTGATGATTTGTCTTTCAGCATCTCGAATTTCATGTCTTATGTTGTTTTATATGTTACTTAGTAAATCCTTTGTCGTCGTCGATGTTTTCAATGTCTTTCAAGAAAAACTTTTCGCTCTTCTTAATAATTCCTTCTAAGAAAGAATGACCTTGATTTTTTTCGCGCTCCACTTTTGTTTCTTTTATTTCTTTTCTATCTGCAACTGGTTGCCCTTTTGCAACACGTTCTGCTTTCTCTCTTTGCATTTCCAAGTATTGCAATCCTTTTATCACAAGTCCTATACCTGTTGAATACATTGGGCTTTTAATATCATCGAAATTAGTTTTCGCTAAATGTTCGTTCGGATATCCAATACGTGCATCGATACCAGTAATGTACTCTACCAATTGCGTTACGTGTTTCAATTGTGCTCCACCACCTGTTACTACAATTCCTGCTCCTGCGCGAATTTTCTTTTCGAATCCTGAAGCTTGAATTTCGTATTTCACTTGCTCCAAAATTTCTTCCATTCTCGCTTGAATAATGTAAGCCAAATTTTTCACCGAAACTTCTTTCGGCTCACGTCCTTTTAATCCTTGAATAGAAATTACTTCTTCTTCTTTGTTCTCATCTGCTAATGCAGATCCAAATTTTACTTTCAATGCTTCCGCAGTATTTTTCATCACCGCACATCCTTCGCGAATATCTTCCGTAATGCTATTTCCTCCGAAAGGAATAACGGCTGTATGGCGAATAATTCCTTCATAGAAAATCGCAATATCAGTAGTTCCACCACCAATATCTACCAACACTACACCTGCTTCTTTCTCTTCATCACTTAATACTGCATCTGCAGATGCTAATGGCTCTAACACCATATCCG
>CALRIM020000088.1:0-13111 GCA_943360385.1 Rhizobium sp. Q54
TACAAAGTATCTTTATCTACAACAGATAAATTTGCCAAGCCATGAGTAGCTCCTAATCCTGTAGCTGTTATTTTTGTAGCTTTCCAAGTAGCTCCACCATCAATTGTTTTAGCGAAATCGCGAAGCGTTGCTCCACCTCCACTACCATCATATGCAGTAGCGAATACTACGTTCGAGTCTACAATCGAGAAATCGTTTATTCCTCTAGATGCAACTGTGAACATAGAATTCTGCGTATGCCACGCTTGTTGTGCATTCGCAGCAAAGGTTCCAGCAATAAATGCTGTCATAAGTAAAAGTTTTCTTTTCATTTTATAATTGTCTATTAATTTTTTCCAAAAGCTAAATTACGACAAAATGCCCCAATTACAATGCCAAACGCCATCACATTGTAATATTTATGTAACAAAAGTATTTATTTAGTACTATGTATTGCATAGTACAATGGATTATACATATCTTTGTAGCATGATAATCGAAAACACACAAGTTCAAATGAGAAAGGGGATTTTAGAGTATTGCATCCTCTCCATCATCTCGCATGGCGAATCCTATGCGTCGGACATTATAGAAGAATTACGTAATGCTCGCCTACTGGTTGTAGAAGGAACTCTCTACCCTTTATTAACTCGTTTAAAGAATAATGGCCTTTTAAGTTATCAATGGCTAGAGTCTACCAGTGGGCCTCCCAGAAAATATTATCAACTCACACCAGAAGGCACCCATGTGCTTAGTGAATTACAAAAAACCTGGACAGAATTAGTTTTTGCTGTAGAAGCTGTTCAGAAAAAAGACAACAATTCCGAAACACCTAACCAATAATAAAGATCATGAACAAGACCATCATAATAAATATAAGTGGCACTATCTTCCATATAGAAGAGGATGCATACGAACAGTTGAAAGTTTACATGACTGAAGTAAAATCATACTTTTCAAAATCGGAAGACAGTTTTGAAATTATCAGTGACATTGAAAACAGAATAGCTGAACTATTTTTAGAAATTATACGTGCCGAAGAAAAACAGGTAATTGTATTACACGATGTGGAGAGAATAATCCGCACAATGGGGCAGGCAAAAGATTTTGAAAATGCATTACACGAGGAAGAAGTAGAAGAAATAACCTCCTCATCATACAATGTAAAGAAAAGACTTTACAGAAATACTGATGATAAAATTGTGGGTGGAGTATGTTCTGGTATTGCCGCATATTTCAACATCGACCCTATTTGGATTCGATTAGTGCTTGCTATTTCAATTTTATTTTTCGGAACCGGATTATTTCTTTACTTAATACTATGGGTAATAATGCCAGAAGCTATCACACGTACCGAGAAATTGGCTATGCGCGGTGAAGCTCCAACCATAGAAAGTATCCGTAAATCTATTGAAGAAGAAATGGCTGGAATGAAACGTGAATTCAAAAGCGTTCGGAATAATTCTTCTGTGAGAAACATGATTACACAATTATTAGAATTTGCGAACAAAACAATTTCTGTAATTGGTACTGTACTGGTAAAGCTAATTGGTGCAGGCATTATGTTTATTACAGGAACTTTTGCAGTTGTGTTAAGTGTAACTATACTAGCAATGCTTGGTATTATTGATAAAAATATAGATGCTGATATTCCATTGTTTATGCTGAGAGACGACCATCAGGGAATTATGTATTTCGCTTGGTATATGGTATTAATGATTCCTATTGTATCTATATTTCTAATTGGTATTAGATTGGTATTTAATGCAAATGCTTTTACTAAAATATCTGCATGGTCTATGCTAAGTGTTTGGGTATTGAGTTTATTTGTTGGAGGTTATTATGCTATTGATACTTTAAGCAATTTCAAAGAAGAAGGTCGCTTACAAGAATCAAAAATTATAATGCCTTCTAGTGTAAACAAATTCTATTTAGTAAGCGATTTCGATGAGAAATATAATTATTATGATACTGTAAAAACCAGGCATTTTGGGTTAACGAATAAAATGGTTTTAAAATCGAATCGTCATAGTTTTGGGTTCGACAATGTTGATCTTCGAATAGAAAAAAGTTTTGATAACGAAATGAAGTTAGTTACAACATATCTAGGTCGAGGAACTACAGAAACGAGTGCTATACAAAACGCTGAGAATATTCAATACTTCTTCGAACAAAACGATTCGGTATTAACATTTCCTCGTTTCTTCAAATTAAAAGACAATAGCATTTGGAGAAATCAGAAAATAGAAATGATATTATATGTTCCTTATAATACAGATTTAATTGTTCAAGAAAGAGTAGACCGTATTATCCACAATATCTATTCTAGCGAATGTGTTCGCGATGAATATGATCGGGTACATTGGACCATGGGGAAAGACGGAATGGAGTGTAAAAAGGATACTGTAAATAAATACTAATATTCTCCTCCAATTTTTCTACTAATTATTTGCCCAGCAACTTTCAATTCCGGAAGTCTGCTGGGTTTTTTTGTTAATCCAACAGTATCACTCAGTGTATTCATAAAGGCAATAATATCTTTCATTTCCGATTTAGACAATTTTAAAGAATCGCTAGGTAATGTTTGATTAGGAACATTATATCCATGTCCTATTCCTCCTCCATCATTATAAAAATCTAATACTTCTTCTAACTTTGGGTAAACTCCATTATGCATGTATGGGGCTGTATATTCAATGTTACGAATAGTTGGCGTTTTAAAAGCATATTGATGGATATCCATTTTTGCAACATTATACCTACCCTTATCTTCATCCAGGTTAGTGTTTTTGGGTGTTTGTGGCGTTCCAATTATTTCCCACTCTGTTTCATCGAAATTAGGAGGAACTGTTCCATTAAAAAATGGTGCAAAATGGCAAGTACCGCATTGCGCTTTCCCCATAAATATGTTGAATCCATTTTTCTCGCTTTTAGATAACTCTACCTTTTCATTGCGCATGTATTTATCGAATTTAGAATTCAATGATACTAGCGATCTTTCATAAGCTGCAATTGCTTTAATTATTCCTTGTTTTGTAATTATAGTATCCTCTGTTCCGTTGAACGACTTTTTAAACAACGATTTATATTCAATGCTCCCATTCAGTTTAACTACAAGTTGATCAAAATTTCCATGCATTTCATTTACATTCTGATTAACTTCTACTACTTGATCTTCTAAATATGTTGTACGAGCATCTAAAAAATAAGCCTTCTGAAAAACGGTATTTAATAAACTGGGTGCATTTCTATTGAGTTCTGTTTCTTGTTCAAACATTTTACTTTTTGCAAGAGGTTCTGCAAACCCAAATTCTGGTCTGTGGCAAGATGCGCATGCTCTTTTATTATTACCAGATAAAACAGGATCGAAGAATAACATTCTACCTAGTTCAATTTGAAAGCTATTACTTGTATTCCTTTTTTCATTTGTAAAATAGCCGATATTCCATGCAGAACTATTAAATACATTTTCGGCGGTTGAATTTATTGCAGTTGGAATTACATTTCTTTCATACTTAAGTTGATTTTCTAATAAAGTAATACCTTCATAAATTCTATTTATAAAATTCTTCACAAAATATAATCGATCAAAGTCATTAAAATCTGAATGATCGCTTAAATATATTTCAGCTTCTATTATTTCTTTGTTGATTTTTTTTATTGCGAAAGAGACTCTTCTCGTGCGATTGTTTTTTTCAATTAATAACAATATCTCGGAAAGAGAGTGGATGGCATGCTTGCTTTCTAAAACGGAATTTTTTGTAAACGAAGCATCCATTCCTGTTAAATTAATTGTCCAAATTCTTAATAATTCTTGCTTACAGGATTCAAATAATTGATACTCCATTGGCTCTAACGTTTTGGCCACTTGTTGTAATCGCAATACTGCGCCCCTAGTTCTTTTTAGTTCTTGTACAATAAAATCTTTGTTGTTTATGGTATCACTTTCGTAAAGTAATTCTTCGATTTTCTGCAGACCTTCTGGCTCTAATGTGTTTTGATTAGGATCATACTCATCTACATCTGGTATTAATGCCATATTTAACATCGCTGCTGTTGATGGGGCAAAATATTCTGCCATCAGTTCATTCCTTTTATAAGAATATCTGATATTGGTAAATAATGTTCTTGCATAAGAAATATCCACCTTGTCTGTAGTCCTTAAATAGAGATATAGGCTATCATAACTACTCAATAGCTTAATTGTATTATTCAAAAAATAAATTGAAAAATCTGATTTTAATGTGTCTTCTTGTTTTTTAAAAGAGAAAAACGAAGAAATCAGAATCGAGGTAAATAGAACAAAAAAAGTAAGTTTTTTCATAAACAAAAAAAATCCCGACCGGTTAAAGTCGGGATTAAACATAAAACATGAATTATAGTTTAGTAAGGACTTTTTGCATATTAACATAATCACTAAACACATTGATTATGTATTGCCCTTTTGAATAGTTTGATAAATCGATTTCTTCAGTATGCATACCTTCGAAATTTATTAACATATTCTCGTATACCACTTGTCCTAAAACATTGCTTACTCTAATTTTAACATTTGCTCTTTGCTCCAAGTTAAACTTCAAAGTAAATTTACCATCATTTGGATTTGGGTAAACTTTAAAATCGTTACTTGCTAAGGTTTCATCTATACCTAATAATACCATACCTACAGAGCTAGATCTTTTAGAAATACATCCTGTTGTTGGGTCTGTAGTTTTTACAGTGTATGCACCAGATGTAGTAGCTGTATATGTTTGAGCAGTTGCATTTAAAATTGCAACGCTATCTTTATACCATTGATTTCCTACTGCATTACTTGAAGTAAGTAATGAACCATTTACAGAAACTACAGGTGTATTCGGCAATGGGTTAATTGTTACGTTTACCGTATCAATAGTTTCGCAACCATTTGAATTTACAGTTTTCGCCCAATACGTTCCAGACTTCGTAACTTCTAATGTTGTACCTGTTGAATTATCACTCCAAACTACATTTCCATTAACATACATCGCCTCGATAATTGTTTTTTCACAAGCAGTTACATCATTACCCAATTCGATTGTTGGTTTATTTACCACCGTTAAGTTTATAGAATTTCTAGAGCCTTCTGTTCCTAATGCTGTTGCCGAAACGTAGTAGGTTCTACTAAAATCTGATCCTACTTTAAAGTTATTTCCAACATATATAGGTGATCCTCCAGATGAAGTTGCATACCATTTATATTGTGCATTTGTATATCCACCAGTAGCAATTAACACAGCAGAATCCCCTTTACAAACAGAAACATCTTTTACTAATGGTAATTTTACTTTTGCTCTTGGCAAGTTTTTCAATACTACTAATGCTGATGCTTGAAACTCTGATTTACGAATAGTACCACCATCAACACCTTTGTATTTAGCGCCTCTCCAAGTATGTGGTTGCAATGAAAGTAAAAATGTATTTGGAATGTTTACCTCATTCGAAATATCAATTAATGCTCCATATTCCCACGAACCTGTTGAACTGCTAGCATAACCAGTTCCATTAGAATTTTGATTATAGTATGCTGAATCTGGATTAGCTACTCCATTTCTTTTATGATTTAATTCAGTAACGGTAAAGAATTCCTTTGTATCTATATCATACATATAAATTCTTGCATCATGTCTGCTCGGATTGCCAGATGGTGCATAACCATTTGGATCTTCTTGGATGTAAACATAGTCGTTGGTTACACATATGTTATCAACATCATTAAATACACGAGCTCCATTTGTAGCAGTTTTATCATCACCATCTAAAACACATTCAATAGTACCTGCTAACATATTGTTTTTATCAAGCTTTAATCTGTACACTCTTCCATATTTAGTTCTAGAGGTATCAGCATTTACACCTGTATAATCTTGACCAGTAACGGTGAAATAAATTTCTCTAGCAGCATCTCCACTACCTTTTCTGTAATCCACATCTTCTACTCTACCAAATCTTACAGCATTCATATTTTGTGCGAACGTATTTATTTGTGCACCTGTTAAACTTCTGTGATTTGGTACTTGTATAAACTCAAATGGATGTTCTACTCCATTCACTTTCATTTTTGTTTCCTTGTAATTTCCAGATTTTAATTTTAGGATATACAAGTTTCCATTTTGCAAATCTCCAGTGTTAGAAGCATACATAGCTAATTGACCACCCGCTGGTCCAGAATCATCATCTCCAATAATTACAACTGTTTTAGATGGGTATGCATCTTTGTGTAATGGAACAGCATTTTCTGCACTCCATCTTCCTAAACCTTTTGCAAGTGTATAAGAATTTGCTTCTGTAATTAATGTATCAGTTACTGGGTTTGCATATGGACTTATTGCATGCGTCATCGACTCTTCACCACTTTCTCCACAGGTTAAAAAATATGGACCAAAACCATGTTCTTCTGGCTTTGCCATTGTACCAGAACATAATCTCCAAATACCAGCATTCGAATTCATTAAATACTCCCCTTTTATAGGCTTAAATGTATTATCTAATGTTACTCTAGATACAGAGAAATTATCTTCGTGATTCGTTAATAAAGTAAATGTACCATCCGAATTTTTCACCAAACCAGTACCATCTGCAGAACCACCAAAAATAAAAGAAGGCGATTGAGGTAATACATCATCCGAAGAAATTAAACGATACATTTCGATATTAGGAATATCTTTATTTGTAAATAACAAGGATGGAGTTACTGAGTGATTTGATAACACCACATTATTTACTGCAGTAAATATTTTATAGTTTGGTAATTTATTTGCTCCTTTTAATCCATATACCACTACATGACTTAAGTTTGTAGTAGTCGTTGCTACACCATTTTCTAGTGGTGATGATTGTCCGTAATCATTATCGTTACAAATAGCAATTGTACTATCATTAATAATTGCTAATCCTTCTGGTTTATCCAACAATGGATCCCATCCGTTTGCTAATAAATCCATGAACAACTTTTTCTTAACTGGTTTAATATTATTGTTTGCCAAACCAGTAGAATCTGTTAATGCTTCTAAAGTAACACCAGAATACATCCCAGAATTAACAGCAGTTGCTCCGTTTATATTAATCGTATAAACATACTTACGATCAGTTGTTCCTCTTAAGGCATGCTCAATTACTAAAAACACTGAATCGTTTACAGCAGCCATATCTCCAATTTTCCAATCTCTCAATCTAATTTGATTTGATCCACTTGATCCAATAATGCCAGAGTTTAAATAAGCATACATTTTAGTAGTATTATTATCTGGATTTATTTCTAAAATTCTATGCACTCTAGATGATTCACCAACCGTTTTATTTGGGAATAAAATTGGGCTTTGCATAATGGCATAAACCTTACCATTTGGTGCAATACTTAATCCTTCAAAACCTCTATTGTTTTTTCTGTATTTAAAAACAGTATCAATAGCAATATCTATACTTTCAGAACCAACTTGGTTTTTATATGGAGTAAATCTAGCAACCACTACACCATTCGAATTTAATTTCCAAATAGTAGGTCCGCCTTCTTCACATAACCAGAAAAATCCTTTTCTATCAACAGCAATACCTTCGGCATCTATTCCCCACACATCTTTACCTGTAAGTTTGTTGTTGAAATTTGCACAGTTTAAAACAGTATCAGTTGATCCATTTTCTACGCTTGTACTACCAAAACCAGTTGGGTTTAAAAGACCAGAAGCTCCTGATCCTGATGGTCTTTTCATGGTAATTGTTTGTAAAACTACAATGGAATCTCCATCTACTCTTATTCTATGAATTTTAGGAACATAAGATGGGAAAAAGTAAATCTTATCATATGTTGGTCTACAAGAAGAAGAATTCGCATTTGCAGCGTCAACGTTTACTCCTCTATCTGAGGTAGTCCAAAACTCTTTACCATTAGTTCCTTCAATGGCAAATAGTCCAGAAAAACCAGCTTCCCTAAAGTTAATTCCCTGGAAGGTACCAATTGGTGCCGAGGTGTAATTTTTGTAGTCCTTCAGTACATTTATTTGTGCTTTGGATGCAAATGAAAACATTGCTCCTAAACACAACAACAAACTGAATTTTTTTGTAAAACTTTTCATTTGGTTTATATTTTTAGGTCAAGCCCAAAAGTATCTACGCTGTTTTACTAAAAAATAAATACAATATTATGCTTAATATAACTTAAAGTAAACTTAAGTTACATCATCTTAGAAAAAGAATACTTAGAATTAATGTTATGATTTTATAAAATTAATATTCACTTAACCCAAAAAGGTCATTGCTTTTTCCGGGTTCTTTAAAATTTCTACTCTCGAGTAATTCCAAGGTTTCCAAAATGCTTCTAAAACTTGAGCATATGTTTTTTCAACCCAAGGTTCAAATATTGTTCTACTTCCAATTGCAGTTTCTACATTGGTAACATATACTGTATTATTGTGTTCTGTGAAACTAAAGTCGGGAATAATAGATAGTAAATAATTGGAATAATAAACTCTTGCTGCAATCTCTTCAAACTGCAATAAACTTATTTCGGTATTGTTTATATTTAACAATACCTGTTGATGGTACTCCTTGTTCAATTCATTGTCTAACAGACAAATTACTACACCTACTTTTTTATATCGAAAAGAAAAAGTTAAGGTGTTTATTTCATTACGATGTTCGAAAGCTTGTATTCCATCCTCTTCTATTAAAGAAAATTTAAACAACGAAAATGGCAAAGGGGCATCCCATTCAAACGATTTTAGTAACGATTGTAGTAAGTTGTGTAGTCTTCTAAATTTATTTACAAGCACAGGAGAAACTTTAAACCCATCTTCTTTGTACTCATCACTTTTTAATCCGTTTCTTATTTCTGCACTAACTAATCCATATACCATAACACCTGCCCACTGAAACCACTCAGTATCTGTCATTAAATCTTTATCATTAGTATTAAATACTAGGTTAGATTTCTCATTTAATGCCATTATCTTTTCTGCTGTTTCATTGGATACTCCTAAAAACAAATCTTGGTATGTACAAAACGATTCATCCAATAGTTTAAAAGATTTTTCAAATAAATCTTCCGAATCCATTAACCATTTTGGGAAAACGGAAATCTTATCAATCCCTTTGGTAATAGGCACACCCGTTAAAAAGCATTTTGCTCCAACTAAATCAAAACTTTTAAAGGGGTCGTAAAATATGGCTTCGTTCATCGACACAAAAATATTAATCATTTCCATCATTCTTAATTGTTTATATCTTTATTTGATGAAAATAAAATTTGAAGCATTTCAACTAGCTCTAAATTACCCTTTTAAAATTTCCGATTACAGCAGAACGAGTACACCTTTGGTGTTTGTTCGTATATCAGATGGGGCATTTGAAGGTATTGGTGAAGCCTCTATGCCTCCTTACTTAGGGGAAACAATAGAAACAGCTAGCAGTTTCATTTCTAAAGTTCATTTTTCGGAATTTAGTTCTATTCCAGAAATGTTAAAACAAGTAGACGATATTGAACTTGGTAATAATGCTGCAAAAGCTGCTATAGATTTAGCCTTACATGATTTATATGGAAAGAGAACTAATACTCCATTATATAAGCACTTCAAGAGTGATCCAAATTTAATGCCTCCAACATCTTTTACTATTGGGATAGATTCTTTTGATGTTTTAAAAGAAAAAATAAAAGATACTGACCCGTTCCATCGCATTAAAATAAAATTAGGTTCCGATAATGACAAAGAGATTGTAAAAAACATTCGAAATCTCAGCTCAAAAGAAATTTTGGTAGATGCAAACCGCGGATGGAAAACAAAAGAACAAGCTGCAGAAATGATAGATTGGCTTGCTACACAAAACTGTGTACTTGTGGAACAGCCTATGCCTATTGATTCTTATGAAGATATGTTATGGTTGAAATCTCGTTCATCACTACCATTATTTGCTGACGAATCTTGCAAGCGATTATCGGATATTGAGAGAATAAAAGATGGTTTCCACGGCATCAATATTAAGCTAATGAAATCTACTGGATTACTTGAAGCATCAAAAATGATTACACTTGCTAGAGAACTTTCATTAAAGGTAATGATTGGTTGCATGAGTGAAACCTCTTGTGGTATTATGGCTGCCGCTGCTCTTGCACCTCAATGCGATTTTGCAGATTTAGATAGCACTTGGATGGTGAGCAATAATCCGTTTGAAACACCAAAACTTATTGATGGAAAGATTCAATTAAATGAAAAAGCTGGGATAGGATACTAGTTCGTGAATTCGTGTGCTCGTTAACATATTAACTCATTAACATATTAACACATTAACATATTAACTTAAATCCTTTTCCGTGAACATTAATAATCTCAATATTCTCGTCGTCTTTTAAATACTTGCGGATTTTACTGAGGTAAACATCCATACTCCTGCCGTTAAAATAACTATCGTCATTCCAAATTTTCAACAAGGCTTCTTCTCTAGTTAGTACTTGGTTTTTACGAATGCATAATAATCGCAATAAGTCTGCCTCCTTCCCAGAAATTTTTGAACTTACATTCCCATCATTTAGAGTTTGTGATAAATAATCAAAAGTGAATTTACCTATGTTAAAAACTCGTTCTTCTTTTTGTTGTTCGGATGGAGAAATTCTTTTTAAGATTGCTTGAATACGCAACAATAATTCTTCTATACGGAAAGGCTTAGTTATATAGTCATCTGCCCCTAACTGAAAGCCTTCCACCTTATCTTCCATCATACTCTTAGCAGTAGCATAAATAATAGGAATGTTCTGATTTACGGCACGAATCTCTTTACCCAATGTAAAGCCATCTTTCTTTGGCATCATTACATCGAAAATGCATAAATCGAATTGATGTTGAAAAAAAGCTTTCAGGCCTTCCTCCCCATCTTTGCATAGTTGGACTCTATAGCCTGCCTTAATTTGTAAATATTCTTGTAACACTAATCCTAAATTTGGATCGTCTTCTACTAATAATATCGAAATACTCATATCGCTTGTTTTGGAAATGTAACCGAAAATTCTGAACCTAACCCCACTTCAGATTTCACATATATTTTTCCGCCCATAACTTTTAAAATAGAATGAACATAATGTAAGCCTATTCCAAATCCTTTTACATCATGTAAATTTCCAGTTGGTACTCTGTAAAAGGGTTCGAATATTTTTTTTATTTGCTCTCTTTTCATTCCTATACCTTGGTCTCTTACTTTTAAAACCACTTCACTCTTTGTGTCTATTGTTTCTATAAAAATGGTAGAGCCAATCATACTATACTTACTTGCGTTATCTATTAAGTTTTGTATAATATTTTTTAAATGAAATTCATCTGCATAAATTAAATCATCTACTGCTTTAAAGTTGGTGATTACTTTTTGACTTTTGTTTGCCAAGTTTAAATCAAAATGTTTCAAGCCTTCTTCTATTACAGTATGCAAAGAAATACTATTCATGGCCAATTTAATTTCACCCTTATCCATTCTAGCCATGTTTAATACTCGTTCCACATGTTCTCCTAATCGTAGGTTTTCATCGTAAATAATTCCAGCTAGTCTTTTTACTCTAGGTTCATCATTCAACACCTGTGGGTCTTTCAAGGCCTCCGAAGCAAGCATAATAGTAGACACTGGTGTTTTAAACTCATGTGTCATGTTATTTATGAAATCGTTTTTAAGGTCGGAAAGTTTTTTCTGTTTTAAAATCGCATAAATAGTGTACATGAAACATCCCACTAAAATAATTAATAGTAATGCAGAAGAACCAAGTGTAGGTCCCATTTCACTGCTCAACATTTCATCTTTATTAGGAAACTCTACATTTATCTTCACATAGTTCTTACTTCCATTATTATCAAATAAAGAAACAGTATAATAATTTCTGTTGATTATCGTGTCATCTAAAGAAGTAGTATAAAATATTTTATTGAAGTAGTCTGTAATTAATACGGTATAGTTTAAGTTTATTCCTCTTTTTTCTAATTCAATTTTAAGTAAAGAATCTATTAAATTAGATTTCACTCGCTTATTTAATGGCAGTGTCTGCGCATCTAATTCTGCGGCTAAATCCTGAATAACTTCTATTCTTTCTTTTTTGGGGTTATCAAAATACTCGCTTACTATTGGATGTTCAAAAACATGCTCGTCTATTGCAGATGGAGGGAGTGGAGGGAGTGGTGGCTCTCTATCTGAATAACTTCTTGATTCGATTCTAGAGCGCGGTACTTTTGCCTTGGGTGTTGTTATAAAAGAAACTAAACTATCATTCGAAAACACTAGGTTGGTTTCTCCATTACTAAACGACATTGAAAAAACCGAGTCGTCAAAAACAGTAAGGTTAGGTATTTCTACTCTGTAGTTTTTTGGAGTAATAGAAAACTCGAAACTATTTCGTAAGGAATGTAAGCTATCTGTAATTCTCCTTAAATCTGCAGCATGAGCTTTTTCATCATTTAACTGACGAGACTTCTCTAGTTTACTTAGTTTTCGTTCTA
This sequence comes from Rhizobium sp. Q54, assembly GCA_943360385.1. Taxonomy (GTDB): domain Bacteria; phylum Bacteroidota; class Bacteroidia; order Sphingobacteriales; family Sphingobacteriaceae; genus CAJBVG01. The sequence goes on from CALRIM020000088.1 coordinate 12,459, forward strand.
ACAAGGCTATTGATTTTAGTAGATCCCTTTGAGCAGTTTTATTTGCAATTTCAACTTTACCTTTATCTGTTTTTCTATTTCTACTTTCCGATTCATATACAGAAGTTGATTTTACTACCATCTTCGTTTTGTGATTGGCTTTTTTATTGATAAAATCTATCGCTTCTGCCTTCTCCACTTTTTTCACTACGTCAACCAACGCAGCATTAACATTTTGGTCGAATAATAATTCTTTTTGAATATAGGAATCCTTTAGCATCGCAAATTGTAAGGATACAATTCCTATTAGTGCAATGCTCATTAGTAAAACAATAATTCTAAACTTTTTCTTGGTCATAACACTACAAAAGTACTTCAAAGTGGTATTATTCCAATTTCTTTAACAGTTTTTAACATTCGTTAACCCTCATTTAACAAATGCCCACTGGTATTCGGTATACTTTTGTTGTAGAAAATTAATCAAAAAATATAACATATGAGAAAGTACTTATTTATTTCTGCCGCATTACTATTAGGTGTAGTAGTAATTGTTTCGGGTTCCAAAGGGCAAGCGAACGATAAAAACAAAAAAAAGAATCGTAAATCTATGACCATCACAATTAATGATAATGATACTATTATCAATGGTAAAAGCTTTAAAGACTTATCGAAAT
>CALRIM020000089.1:0-13059 GCA_943360385.1 Rhizobium sp. Q54
GAAATAACTTTGAACAGCCATTTCTGAAGCGAAGTTATATACTTTTACAGGATTACGACTGTTAGCAAATGAATATACATTTGGAACATTTAAATAATCTGTGGTTGCAAAACTTGAATTGTATGAGAATGTTCGAACATTACCACCCAAAAATCCATTGATCTCTAAGAAATTGAAAAATTTATTCGTCTTAAATTTACCAATCAATTCGGTATTATTTTCAAATAAAGATCTTCTGTCTTCACGGTAATCCCCTTTACCTTCTTCTCTTCCGTAAGGATGTGCAGAGAATGGCATTTTTTCAGTTCTTAATAAATCATAAGATGAAATTGATGTTCTGAACATTAAATCAATAAAGTCATTTGCTTTGTAGTTTAATGAAGTATAACCATAAATATCATTTTTCTTATGACCTCTTAACCATTCATAACTCATAAAATATGGGTTATGATATCTTTGGTACTCAGCATATTTACTTTGAACACCTTCTTTACCTTCTTGCCAGTAATCTTTCATATCATTAATATCCCAGTCAGCACCTCCCCAGATTGTCATATTATAAATGATACTATTAGGACCGTAATTCACATCAGGAATATTTTTTGTGTATTGTTTACTGTAGTTCATTACTGCATCTAATGAAAGTTTTTTATTGAACTTTAAAGTTGATGCTATATTGAAATTCGAAGTATTTAAATCTGTATTTGGAATAATACCTTTTTGATACGTTTGACCGTAAGAAACTCTTAAGTCGTATTTATCGCCTGAAGAAGAAACCGCAATGTTGTTTGTTGATAAAATACCAGTTTGTATGAATCTTTTCAAATTGTCTTTACCTCTAGCAGTCCAAGGAGTAGCAATACGATCACCTGTAACAGGATCGATAGGACTATCATATTGTTTAATTAATTGACCTTCGAATTTTGGTCCCCAAATATCGTAGTCATTATCATTTGTACCCCCACCTTTACCATCTGTAAACGAATATTTACCGTGATCACCAGGACCATATAAATCTTGTGTTTTTGGTAAAGCAATAAATCCTTTATTAAATTGTGTACTACTATTATACTCTACTGTTACCCCTTTTTTATCTTTAGTACCTTTTTTAGTTGTAATAACAATTGCACCATTTTGACCTCTGTAACCATATAACGCAGAAGCTACTGGTCCTTTTAAAATGGTATAAGTTTCAATATCATCTGAATTAATATTCCAAGTATCTGATGTAATTGGCACCCCATCAACAATGTATAAGTTAATAGCACCACCTCGCAATTGAATGTTTGGAGCACCTAACATCTCAGCAGATGCGCCTACGTTTAAACCCGCAACTTTACCCACTAATGAGTTAATTGCATTTGGTTCTCTCGCTTTTACTAAATCTTTACCACTAACTTCTTGAGTTGAGTAACCGATATTTTTTTTATCTTTTTTAATACCTAATGCTGTTACAACAATATCCGAAAGTTGTTTCGAATCAGGTTTCATTTTGAAAATGTAAGTTGTTACACCTTCTTTTACAGTCTCCGTAATTTTTTCGAATCCCAAAAAATTTACTTCTAATTTATCTCCTACTTGACAAGATAAACTAAACTCACCGTTGTCGCCTGTAACAACACCAGTTGTAGATCCTTTTACAATCACTGATGCTCCTACAATAGCTGATTGATTTGTGTTGTCTAATACCTTTCCGGAAATAGACAAGGTTTTACTTTGTGCAAAAACCATAGCTGGAAAAGCGATAGTGAATGCTAAGAGTAGAAACCTTTTGAATCGGGTTTTAAATTGGTTCATATTATAGTTTAATTTTTCTGTAAAGAAACAGTTACAGTATAAACCAATAGATAGAATTGTGTGAATGAATTATTAAATAATTTTAACCTTAATGTATTTTATGAAAAATCCGAAACATATATAATACAATGCATTAATAATTATATAACATGATGTTTATTAATTTAATATTCAACTCATATAATTAACATTAAGATAATGAAAATTGATATTTATATTAAACCTACATGAGTAATTTTCAAGAAAATATTTTCAAAAAAAATGAAACTTACTTTTACATCAAAATTTGCATTTCTAGTAATAACCATTTGCAACTTATCTACTCCGTTAATTGCACAAAAAAACAATACATTCCTTTCTGTACCAGGATATAACAAGGCTTCAAAAATAGATACTTCTGGAGTTTCCGTATTACCAAGCGGACGTTATATAACTCCTGCAGGTAAAACAATTCGTATTACAAATGACCCATTTGGATTAGCTGTTTCTCCTGATGGAAAAATAAGTATTACATTACATGATGGTGTAATTACTATTATCAATAATATTACTTTATCGTCGACAAGAATTCCTGATTATGCGAAGAAAATAAAATCTCCATTGAAAGAAAGTTCATTTATTGGAGTGGCTTTCGATCATAAAAAAGATGTAGTGTATTTAAGTGGTGGAGATGAAGGTTCAATTATAGCTTTTAACTACAACACTTATAGAGTAGAAGATTCCATTTCATTAAATGGTGAATTCAATAAAATAAAATTTGAAGATAGTTTTACGAGTGACCTATTATTAGTTGACCGAGAATTACTCGTACTCGATCGAGGAAATTTCAGACTGGTTAGAATAAATGTTGATACAAAAAAAATCATCGCTTCAATTCCAACTGGTCGTCAGCCATTCGGGTTGGCAGTTTCTCCTGATAAGAAAACGGCCTTAGTTGCCAATGTTGGGATGTACTCTTACCCACTTGTAGAAGGTACAACGCTGGAGAACTATAACACACAAATGATTCCACACCATCCGTATGCAAACAATACGGAAGAGTCGATTAACGGGAAAGTTATCGACGGGAAAAAAATCCCTGGATTAGGTAGCCCAAATGCTGATGAATCGATGAGTGTGTATTCTATTGATTTAGAATCGAACAAAACAACAAAAGTATTTAAAACAGGCTTATTACTTGGTGAAATGATCGAAGATGCCGAAGTAGTTGGAGGTTCTAGTCCGAATTCTATCGTAATTGGAAACAAGTATGCATACGTAACCAATGCAACGAATGATAACATTTCGGTTATCGATTATAAAAATGGTAATATCATTGACCATATCGCCATTAAAGTTGATTCTCGTATTGATAAGTTAAGAGGGCTCCTACCCTTTGGAATTGATTTATCTAAAGATGAAAAAACTTTATATGTTGCTTTGTTAGGGTTTAACGCTGTAGCTGTCATAGATATTCAATCTGAAAAAACAATCGGATTAATTCCAACAGGTTGGGGACCATCAAGGGTAAAATTATCGCCAAATGGAAATGAATTGTATGTAACTTCATGTAGAGGTTATGGCGCAGGACCTAATGGTGGTAAAGGATTTAAAGCGCCTGTACAAGGAACATATATTGGGGATATCCAATTAGCAACATTTCAAAAAATTGAAATCCCTACAAAAAGTCAATTACAAGAGTATACCACACAAACAATCAATAATACATTTATCACCTTAAAAAAATCAGATTTTTCAAATGCTCTGTTGCCTGCAACACCGATGTTAAATTCATCGTTAATTAAACACATTGTATTTATTTCTAAAGAGAATAGAACATTTGATGAGGTATTAGGACAAGTACCAAATGTGAATGGGGATACAAGTCTTGCACGTTTTGGTAATGGAGTTGATGTAGTTTCGAAAATTGATGCATTAAGAAATGTAAACATTACTCCAAACCATACAAAGCTTGCCAAAAAATATGCATGCAGTGATAATTTTTATTGCGACAGTGATGCCTCTATACATGGTCACCATTGGATGTTAGGTGTTATACCAAACGAATGGGTTGAAACAAACTCAAGTGTAAGTAAGACTGCGAAATTAACCTCTTCTGCACCAGGCAGAAGATTTCCTGGTTCTACTGGCAGTATGGATCCAGAAGACTATGCTGAAATTGGAGGTTTATGGGAAGCCTTAGAAAGAAGTCATACTTCGTTTTACAACTTCGGACAAGCAAACGAAACGGCACATGTAAGAGAAGATTGGAATGATACGGCAACGGGCGCTGCTCATATCGTAATGGTGCCAATGCAAAAAGCAGTGTGGAGTAAAACATCTCATAATTTTGCAGGATACAATACCAATATCCCCGATCAATTTCGCATGAACCAATTTGAAGAAGAATTTACGAAGATGTGGTTAAATGGAAAAGACACCTTACCACAATTATTAACCGTAATGCTCCCTAATGATCATACATCTAGTCCTCGCCCTGAAGATGGTTACCCATACCAACACTCTTTTGTTGCCGATAATGATTTAGCACTTGGACGTATGATTCATTTCCTTAGTAGAACTCCATATTGGAAAAACATGTTAGTTATTGTTACCGAAGATGATCCACAAGGAGGTGTTGATCATGTTGATGCTCATCGCAGTATTTTGTTGCTAGCTGGCCCTTATGTAAAAAAAGGATATGTTTCACATACGCATGCAAACTTTGGTTCGATCTTAAAAATGATGTATAACATTTTAGGTATTCCATATGTGAATCAATATGATATTACCGCTTCACTTGTTTCAGATGTATTTACAACAACACCGGATTTTAGTCCGTATGATTTTGAATTCCCAGATAAACGAGTGTTTGATTGGGATTTAGCGATGAGAAAATACAACAAAAAATTAGATTGGAAGAAAATACAAAAAGGGCCAGATATGGATGATGCTGGAGAAATTCGAAAGAATCATTATAAAGGAGGTAAATAATTATGAAAAAACATATCGCACTCATTGCCCTGCTATTCATTGGGCAAAAAGCATTTTTACAAACCACAAAAACAGTGCTTCCTAATGGTTGGACTTTGAGTCCAATTGGTAAACAATTACCCTTGGGTGATTTACCATTAAACATGGTCGTATCGAAAGACAAATCAATGTTAGCGGTAACGAACAACGGGCAGAGCTATCAATCAATTCAATTGTTCGATACCAAAGCAGATACACAATTGGCAAAAATAAATGTAGATAAAAGCTGGTATGGATTAGCGTTTACAAGCAACAATAATTATTTATATGCATCTGGTGGAAACGACAATCGAATATTAAAATATGATGTAAGCAACAAAAATTTGAAGCTAGTAGATAGTATCTATTTAGGCAAACCATGGCCTGTAAAAATTTCTCCAGCAGGATTGTGTTTAGATGAAGAGAAAAACATCATGTATGTTGTTACGAAAGAAGATAACAGCTTATACATAATCAATTTAAACACTAAAAAATCAGAGCGATTTCCATTAGAATCAGAAGCATATAGCTGTATCTTAAGTAAGGATAAAAAAACATTATACATCAGTTTATGGGGAGCTGATCGTTTGTTAGTTTACAATACAGAATCGAAAAAAGTAATTACAAAACTTGCTATAGGCGACAATCCAAATGAATTGCTTTTAACAAAAGATGGCAAGTATTTATATGTAGCAAATTCTAATGATAACAGTGTTTCTGTAGTGAATACTCAAACATTAAAAATTGTGGAAGTATTAAATGCTGCTTTATATCCAAATGCTCCAAACGGCTCTAGTACCAATGGTTTAGCCTTATCAGAAGATGAAAAACAACTTTATGTTGCGAACGCAAGTAACAATTGTCTTTCTGTATTTAACGTGCAAAAAAAAGGATTTAGCAAAGGGATGGGCTTCATTCCTGTGGGATGGTACCCAACAAGTGTAAAAGTAATCAACAAAAAATTATACGTGAGTAATGGTAAAGGATTAACCTCATTGGCAAACCCAAACGGTCCTGCTCCTACTATGAAATACGAGGAAGTTATTTACCAAAAAGGAGATACGATTAGACGAGAAGACATCCAATACATTGGAGGATTGTTCAAAGGAACCTTATCGATTTTCCCAGTACCTAACGCTAAAAAGTTAAGCAGTTTAACAAAGACTGTTTATGAGAATACTCCTTATTCGAAAGAGAAAGAATTAGAAGCGAATGGAGAAATCGGGAATCCAATCCCAATGAAAGTTGGAGATAAATCGCCTATCAAACATGTATTTTATATCGTAAAAGAAAACCGCACCTACGACCAAGTATTATCTGACTTACCAGGTGGAAATGGAGACACTTCACTTTTGCTTTTTGGAAGAAAATATACACCTAACCAACATGCAGTTTGTGAGCAATTTGTTTTGTTAGACAATTTTTATGTGGATGCAGAAGTCAGTGCTGATGGGCATAACTGGAGTACGGCGGCTTACGCAAATGATTATACCGAAAAGAATTGGCCAACGAGTTATGGAGGTCGAGGTGGAACGTATGATTTTGAAGGACAAAAAAAAGTAGCTCATCCTAAAGGAGGTTTCATTTGGGATCATTGCTTACGTGCAGGCGTATCGTTCCGTTCTTACGGAGAATTTGCGGATGACTACAAAGCAAACATTCCAGTATTGGAAGGTAAAATTTGCAAAACATATACGAGTTGGGATGAGAGTGTTCCAGATACTACACGATTTAAACAATGGAAACATGATTTTGATTCTTTGTTAGCAATCAATCAAGTTCCTCAACTTAATACCTTACGATTTATTAATGATCATACAGAAGGATTAAGTACCGGAAGAAAAACACCATTTGCACATGTAGCGGATAACGATTATGCCGTTGGTCTATTTATAGAATACTTAAGTAAGAGTATTATTTGGGACAGTTCGGTAGTATTTATTTTAGAAGACGATGCACAAAACGGACCAGACCATGTGGATGCACATCGCTCTACAGCTTACGTTGCTGGAGGTTATGTGAAAAGAGGATATGTAGATCACACGATGTATTCCACTTCTGGAATGCTAAGAACTATTGAGTTAATCTTAGGGATGCCACCTATGAGTCAGTATGATGCAGCTGCAGAACCAATGTGGAGATGCTTTAATATGACGGCTAATAAAACACCATTCAAATCGGTTAAACCCAACATCAATTTAAATGATATCAATACGGTAATTTCTGCGAATTCAAAAATGAGTGAATCGTTTGATTTTACAAAAGAAGACCGCGCACCAGATATAGCTTTTAATAAAATTATATGGCAAGCGGTAAGAGGAGAAAATTCAGAAATGCCTGCACCAAAACGTAGCGCATTTTTAATGGTTAGTTTTAAAAAAAATAAATAATGAAAAAAAAATTTGTGAGCATTTGTGTATCGATGCTATTATTTACTTCTTCCATCTACGCTCAAGATGTAAGAACAACAGATACAGTTATAATTAGTGCTTTAAGAGTAAAACAAACAAGAAAATCGTTACCCTACTCCACGAGTCTATTCAATTTGATAAAAGAAGAAAAAACCGGAGTGAGAACTATTCCAGAAGCATTAAGTAATACTTCTGGTGTGTTTATTCAAAAAACAAATCACGCTGGAGGTTCTGCATTTATTAGAGGACTTACAGGGAATCAGAATTTGATTTTAATTGATGGCATCCGATTGAACAACTCCACATTTAGATATGGACCCAATCAATATTTAAACACGATCGATTATTATTCGGTAGGGAAAGTGGAAGTATTAAAAGGTAATGGATCGGTTCAATATGGCTCTGACGCATTAAGCGGTACTATACAGCTATTTTCCAAGGAAATTGAACTTAGTGCCGACAAGCCTTCGTTTCATGCTAATACGACATTAAAATCGGTTTCTAAAAACATGGAGAATTCTCTACACTCAGAAATCAGTTATACCAGTAAAAAAATATCTACAGTAGTAGGGTTCACAGCCAGAAAATTTGGTGATTTATATGGTGGGGATACCACAGGAAAACAAGACCCATCAGGGTACAAAGAGAAGTCGTACTTCTTAAGTACGAAGATTGCCTTAAATTCATCATCAAAAATAACCATTGGTAGTAGAGGTATGTTTCAACATGATGTTCCATTCTATTACAAAATACAATTGGAGAATTATAAAACCAACCAGATTAATTTACAATCACACCAATTGAATTACATTAAATACTCTTTGGTAACCCATAAAAAGTTAATCCAATCAGTAAATGCGAGTGTATCATTCCAACATAGTTCAGAAGAAAAAGAAACACAAAAAAATAGCAGTGCAGTGCTGACAAGCGAAGTGAATAAAGTAAATACATTAGGGATGAGCATAGAGGCTACATCGTTTATCAATTCTCATTGGACAGCAAATTCTGGTATAGAGTTTTATCATGATAAAGTGAATAGTTCAAAAAATGATTTAAACACGAGTACTGCAGTAAATACAGAAAAAAGAGGATTATATCCAGATGGCTCGACATATCAAAGCATATCGGCATTTAGCTTACATGAATTTAATTTCAACAAGCATCACTTTCAAGCAGGTTTGCGATTTAATACATTCGATATTAGCATTGAAGACACAACGCTTGGACGAGTAGTAATTAAGCCTAGTGCAATGGTTTACAACCTAGCTTATATTCTAACACTGAATAAAAGAAATAGTGTATACTCTAATGTTAGCAGTGCTTATCGCGCTCCTAATATCGATGATATGGGAACGCTTGGTATAGTTGATTTTAGGTATGAAGTGCCAAGTAAATCCTTGAAGCCAGAGAAATCGATCAATACAGAAATCGGATATCGTTACCAAAGTCAACGAATAGAATCGGAATTCGCCATTTTTTACATACGCTTATACGACATTATAACAAGAAGTAAAGTAGAAGGGGAAAAAATCAATGGATATGATGTATATAATAAGAATAATAGTGAAACAGCATTTATTAGGGGTTTCGAACATACTTTAAAAGTTGCTGTTACGAAAACTATTAGTGTTCACAATAATTTTAGTTATACCTACGGTCAGAATATTTCTTTGAATGAACCATTAAGAAGAATTCCCCCTTTTCACGGTATGACAAAAATTAGTTACGAACGAGGTAAGTTTTATGTTGATGCGATTGCACAATATGCTAGTGAACAAAACAGATTATCATCAGGAGATAAAAGTGATAATCGTATTAATCAATACGGTACATCAGGCTGGTCAATTTTAAATATCAATACAGGATATGAATTCAAATACTTGACAATTAATACCGGAATTCAAAACTTATTCAACAAAGATTACAGAACACATGGGTCTGGAATTAATGGAATAGGGCGTAGTTTATGGCTTAGTTTAAAAGTAAGTGTATAGTTTTAACTACCGTACCAGTGGCACCACTCAAGTGTTGTCACCCAAAAGCTCAAAATTTCTTTAAATAAAAAAAGCTCTTCAAATGAAGAGCTTTTTTGTACCCAGCGCCGGAGTCGAACCGGCACGGTTTCCCACAGGTGTTTGAGACCAGCGCGTCTACCAATTCCGCCAGCTGGGCATTGATTTGTCTTAAATCAGGTCGCAAACTTATTCAAACTATCTCTAATTCGCAACAAATATTTTTTTCTGTACCAAAGGTCCTTTATTTTCAAGAGGATACTTTGTTCCATGGTATCGTCATATTGCCTTGCTAAGGCTTCTATTTCTGTTTCTAAGGCTTTCTCCATCCCTTTCGCTTGTTCACTGAGCGTTTCTGCCTTTGCAGGGTTCGGCTCGAACTCAAGCTCCATAATCTCTTCGTTGAAATCCATCATCTCCATTAAAAAATCAGGAGGCAACGCGTACTTCTCTTCATCAACCAAAATATTAGTTGATTTTAATAAATACTCTAAGCGTGTGTTCAACGATTTTAATACGAAGTATGCTTTGTTATTGAGTGTAGATAACTCCAACATTTTTTGTTGCTCTTCCTCCGATTTTAATGCATGAAAATCGGGATGAAAATCTTTACTGTATTGATAGAATTGCTTCTTCAGCAATTCTTCATCAATAAAAAATTTAGGTTGAAAATTATAAAACTCGTAATAGTTCATGGTTTGTTTTGCGCTTACTTAACAAACAATTTCCACAAGTCGTTTCCAAAAGCAAATACCATCAAACCTATTAATATAAAGAAACCTACCATTTGCGCTCTCTCCATAAATTTATCGCTCAATGGGCGACCAATAGCCATTTCTATTAATAAGAACACCGAGTGCCCTCCATCTAATGCAGGTATTGGCAAAATATTCATAAAGGCAAGTATCATCGATAGAATACCTGTTAATGTCCAGAATTTATACCAATTAAATGTAGCTCCATAAATAGAAGCAATACCAATAGGACCTTGAATTGCTTTCGTTGCTTTTACTTCTCCTTTAACTACTTTCGCTAACCCTTTTACGTTATCCGACAAGGTAGACCAAGCTTTGTTAATACCAATTGGTAATGCTTCGAAGAAGCCATAATCTACATGCTTCATCGCAAAATCTATACGAGGTGCAAAACCGATTGTTCCCTCTTCACTCACCAATGTTTTTACAGTAATGGTATCAGTTCCTCTTAATACCGAAAAATCTATTTCTTTAGATTTATTGTTTTGCAAAAATACTCTCAACTCATCCATATACATTACAGAACTGTCGCCAACAGACAATAATTGATCGCCCTTTTTTAAGCCTGCTTTTTCTGCACCTGTACCTGGTAAAATACTATCAATTATGGCCGAAATTCTTGGCACATCATCTATGTAATTAGAACGGCCTTTGTCTGATAATTTTTCTATAAAATTTGATGGAATTCTAATTTTAATAGTTTCATTTCCTCTGAAAACATCTAACACACCAGAGCCTAATACAATTTCGGAGCTCCACATGTCGCTATATTTCTCTAATGGTTTACCATTAATGGCCATAATTTTATCGCCCGATTTTAGTCCAATTTCTTTCGCTAAATCGTACGCAACAATCCCGTTTTTCGCTTCCGAATTCGGAATGTAAGAATCGCCATAAGAGAAGGTTAACATCCAAAAAATGAAAATACCTAAGATTACGTTAACCGTAACACCACCAAGCATTACAATTAAGCGTTGCCATGCTGGTTTAGAACGAAATTCCCAATCTTGTGCAGGTTGTTTCATTTGCTCCACATCCATTGATTCGTCGATCATCCCAGCAATTTTCACATACCCACCCAAAGGCAACCATCCTAATCCGTACTCGGTATCTCCAATTTTAAAACTGAAAAATTTAAATCCCCAGGCATCAAAAAACAAGTAAAATTTCTCTACTTTAATTCCAAACGCTCTTGCAGCCAAAAAGTGCCCAAGCTCGTGTAATATCACCAAAATCGATAAGCCCGCTATTAATTGGGCTGCCATTATTAATCCATTCATATGTTCTAGTATCGAGTATCGGGTATCGGGTATCGAGTACCCTTCTCCTAACTCATTTCTTGCAAAATTGTTAAACTTTCAAATTAATTCATTAATCCCGATTCTAGTTACCCGATACTCGATACCAATGAGGTTGCGAAGATACGTGTTTCTTCATCACTATTAACGTAATCCTCGTAATTTGGATTGGCGATGTATGTAATTTTTTCCATACAGTTTTCTAATAAGTCGGACATTGCCAAGAATCCAATTTTATCTTTTAAGAAGGCATCCACAGCTATTTCGTTGGCTGCGTTGAGTATACAGGCCATATTCCCTCCTTTGTCCAGTGCCTTAAATGCTAATCCTAAGTTCCTAAATGTTTTAGTATCTGCTTGCTCGAATGTAAGACTCGGGTAATCTAAAAAATTGAATCTTGGAAAATCCGATACAATTCTGTGCGGATAGGCCAAGGCATACTGTATAGGCAATTTCATGTCGGGCAATCCCATCTGTGCTTTCATAGACCCATCGGTAAATTGAACAATTGAATGAACAATAGATTGGGGATGAACAATTACATCTATTTGATTGGCATTTAAATTGAATAACCACTTCGCTTCAATTACTTCAAGCCCTTTATTCATAAGGCTCGCAGAATCGATGGTAATTTTTGCTCCCATTACCCAATTCGGATGTTTGAGTGCTTGTGCTCTAGTAACATGTTTTAACTCCTCAATAGATTTTCCTCTAAAAGGACCTCCAGAGGCTGTAAGAACAATTTTCTCTATTGGATTGTGCCATTCACCTGCCAAGCATTGGAAGATGGCAGAATGCTCAGAATCCACTGGTAAAATGTGCACATTATTTTCTTCGGCGAGTTTCGTTATTAAATCGCCCGCAACTACTAAGGTTTCTTTGTTTGCTAAAGCTATATTTTTCTTCGCTTTTATGGCGCTTATGGTCGGCCTTAAACCCGCATACCCTACTAATGCTGTTAATACAATTTCTATAGATTCGTAAGTAACAACATCCGATAAGGCTTGCTCACCACAAAATACTTTAATGTCTGTATGTGCTAATAAATTTTTTAAACCTTGGTATTTATCTTCTTCTTGAATAACAACTGTATTTACATCAAATTCGATGGCTTGTGCAGCTAATAGTTCTATATTGGAATAAGCAGAAAGTACTTCTACTTTAAATTTATCTTTATTCGCCCGAACTACTTCTAAGGCTTGTGTTCCAATAGAACCGGTGGATCCTAATATGGCAATGTTTTTCATTTTAATAGATCTCCATTTTTAAGTTCATCGGCAATTTTGCGATCATTCGATAATCTCGGGACTTTATTCTGCCCCCCTAGTTTTCCTTGCGATCGCATATAATCAATAAATGCATTTTTCTTAAGCGATTTTATTTTTAGCGTTTGCAAAATATTTCCTTCTATTAAATCGAAATAATAAATATTTTTTTGTTGAAGATAGCTGTCTACTTTCAATGCAAACTCTTGCATATTTTCTGGTTCATTTTCAAATTCTACAAACCACTCGTGGTATGGTAACCCTCCTTCTGTAGGGTTTACTTGTGGAGCAACTGTAAATTCAACAATCGATAAATTTTCTTCTTTTGCAGCAGTTAATAAAGCATGCTCTACCTCTTCTCCTATTACGTGTTCTCCAAATGCAGAAATATAGTGCTTAATTCTACCCGTAACTACAATTTTATAAGGGTCTTTTGAAATAAATTTTACGGTATCGCCTATGCTATATCCCCACAAACCCGCATTGGTATTGAGAATGATGGCATAGTTCTTTTCAAGCTCTACATCTTT
>CALRIM020000090.1:0-13037 GCA_943360385.1 Rhizobium sp. Q54
TTGGGATGAATATTATTTCAATGCCCTTATCGATTTCTTTATAGAAGAAGCAGAGTAATTACTCTACTTTATGAATTAATAATCCACAATGTAATTTAGGTTCGAACCAAGTCGATTTTGGAGGCATTACGCTGCCATTATCTGCAACATCAATTAGTTCATCTATAGAAGTTGGGTAAAGAAAAAAGGCAACCTTCATTTCACCAGTATCTACCATTTCTACTACTTGTTCTACTGGAGTGGGTCCACCAATAAACTTTATTCTCTTATCTCTTCGAGGATCCTCAATGCCTAAAATTGGATTTAATATTTTATTTTGAAGAATGCTTACATCTAATCGTTCTACTGGATCAGCTACAGAAATTAAATTTGCTGGTATCTTTATTTCAAGCCACTTCTTATCCATATACATGTGAAATGCATGTGGAGTCGAGGGTTTCGGAGTATTTGTTTCAGTAATTTCGAAATTCAATTTTAATTTCTCTAGAAATTCAGATTCCGACAAACCATTCAAGTCTTTTACCAAACGTTGAAATTCGAAAACTATTAATTGATCAAAAGTAAAATATAAGGTACTGAAAAAATTATAATCTTCGTGACCTCTATGTTTTAAGTTATTTTTTCTTCGTTGTATACCCGCTAAGGAGGCTGCTGCTGCACGATGATGCCCATCTGCTATATAGGAGGCAGGGAGTTTAGCAAACTCGCTTATAATTGTTTTAATGGATTCTTCATCATCTATTTTCCATAATTGGTGTTCTTGCTCATCGGCAAAAAAATCTACTAATGGTTTTTCTTCTGTTTTTTTATTGATGATGTTTTGAATAATAGGCGTTCCTGCATAGGTAACTAACACAGGATTGGCATCTATACCAGTATTATCTAAGTATTCAATTAAATCCTTTTCTCTATCGGCACGTGTATGTTCATGTTTACGAAGCGTATTATCTAAATAATCGTCGATAGCCGTAATGCACCAAATACCCGTTTGCCATTTGCCTTTATTATAGGTTCTATAAATATAAATAGCTTCCTTCTCATCGCTCAATAACACTTTATCATCTATAAAATCCTCGAAAAATTCTTTCGCTTTTTTAAAAATCATTTCCTCACGAGAACCACGCATGTACGGATTATCAATAAGGGGTTCAATGGTATGTAGAAATGAAATAGGATTAGTTTGAAGAATTTTCTTCGCAGGTTCTGTATAAAACTGGTCGAATGGTTTTGCAATAACTTGCAATGTTTTATCCTTATCTGGTCGAATTCCTTTAAACGCTTTAATCCTAGGCATGCTTACTATTTACTTAATGCATCTATCATTAATTGAGCAAGCTCAACACCAATACGCTCTTGCGCTTCGTTAGTTGCTGCACCAATATGTGGACTTAACGAAATTTTAGCATGAGATAAAATTTCTTTTGATGGAGTTGGTTCATTATCGAACACATCTAAACCTGCAAAAGATAAATGTCCGGCATCTAAAGCATTGATTAATGCTTTCTCATCTACCACTCCACCACGAGCACAATTTACTAGAGCAGCTCCCTTCTTCATCATGGCTATTTCTTCTGCACCTATTACTGCTTTTCCATCAATAGCAGGTACGTGAAGTGTAATAAAATCAGCATTCTTAAGAATGTATTCTTTTGTTACAGCGCTCACTTTGAAAATTAATTTTTGCTCGTCTGCAAATTGAATTTCTACTTCAGGATTAAAATCAAAAATATCAAATGCCAATACATTCATTCCTAAACCGATGGCAATTTTAGCTGCTTCTCTTCCAATTCTACCAAAGCCTAATACACCTAATGTTTTACCTCGAAGTTCAACACCTTTGGCATAGTTTTTCTTCAAATCATTAAAAGTGGTATTGCCGTTTGCTGGCATTTCTCTGTTGGCCATTTCTAAAAAACGAACCCCAGAAAATAAATGTGCAAATACCAATTCGGCCACCGACAAAGAAGATGCAGCAGGAGTGTTTACTACCGTAATTCCTTTGGAACGAGCGTAATCCACATCTATATTATCCATCCCTACTCCACCTCTACCAATTAATTTAATATTGGGGCAAGCATCAATTAAGTCTTTACGAACTTTAGTTGCAGAGCGAACTGTAAGCGCATCGTATTCATTGAGACGTGCAGCTAATTGATCTTGAGGAATGTTTTGTGTATCGACTGTAAATCCAGCCTCTTCTAGCATTTTTTTACCAATCGGGTCTATCCCGTCGTTTGCAAGTATCTTCATATTAGTATCGGGTATCGGGTATCAGGTATCGGGTAAAGGAATTGAGTATATTTTTTACTCGATACCCGATACACGATACTTGATACCAAATTATTAGTTATTAATTTCAAATTCCGCCATCACATCTACCAACGCTTGCACACTCGAAAGTGGCAAGGCATTATACATAGATGCTCTAAAACCACCTACACTGCGGTGTCCTTTTAATCCAATACATCCTGCGGCTTCTGCTGCTTGTAAAAATGCTTTTTCTTTAGAAGAATCATTCATTACAAAACATACGTTCATACGCGAACGATCTTCAACCGCGCATGTACCTTTAAACAATGGATTTCTATCTATTTCAGCATACAATAATGCAGCCTTTTCGTTATTTCTACGTTCCATTTCTACCACACCGCCTTGTTTTTTCAACCAACGAAGATTTAACATGGCAACATATATGGCAAATACAGGAGGTGTATTGTACATAGATCCTCCTTCAATATGAATTTTATAATCCAACATCGAAGTGATTTTATGATCTACTTTACCTAATATTTCTTCATTTATAATAACAACCGTACTGCCCGCTGGACCTATATTTTTTTGAGCACCAGCATATATTAAATCGAAATCGGCCACATTCACCACCCTACTCATAATGTCCGACGACATGTCGCAAACTACAGGAATAGGTGATTTAGGGAAGGACTGCATTTGTGTACCATAAATAGTATTATTTGAAGTACAATGAAAATATTTAGCATCCGAAGGGATTGTATAATCCTTTGGAATAAATGTATAATTTGAATCCTTAGAGCTTGCTACTGTGTTAACATTCCCGAACATTTTAGCTTCTTTCAACGCTTTATTTGCCCAAACACCAGTATCTAAATAAGCTGCAGTCTCATTAATATTCAAAAGGTTCATTGGTATCATTCCAAATTGCTGGCTTGCACCTCCTTGAACGAAAACTACTTTGTAATTTTCTGGAACTCCCATTAAATCTCTAATTAATTGAACAGCTTCGTCTACTACTGCCTCAAATTCAGGGGTTCTGTGTGAAATTTCTAGGATAGATAATCCTGTGTTTCCCCATGACAATACAGCCTGTGCTGCTTCTTCGAAAACTTCTTTCGGTAATATGCAGGGACCTGCACCAAAATTATGATGTTGCATGCTTAATGATGTTTTGTTGCACAAAGGTAATCGAATTTCAGAAGTTCGGAAATTCAAAATGTCAGAAATTCAGAATATCATAATGTCCTATCTATATTTCTGCGTATCAGGCTACTGGATAAATCAAAAATTGGTAACAAATAGTTAATAATCGGATAAGTTTTGACAAAGGATATGTGATGTGAGAAAATGGCTTTTAATATTTGATAAAAAGTATTACTATTATATTTTACAGAAATATCGATTTTAACTAATTGACTATTCTATTTGATAAGCCTGATATGTACGAAAATGAATCTGAAGAATTTAAATAAACCAACCTTTGAATAACATCCAACAACAAAAACTATATGGTCTCGACCATTTGCGAGCCCTTGCCATTATCTATGTATTCTTATTTCACTACTTTATTTTAAGCGCTGGTCAACCAACTTGGTTACCGGGATTTGCAAAATTCGGATGGACCGGTGTTGATTTGTTTTTTGTGTTAAGTGGATTTCTAATCTCTTCACAATTATTTAACGAATTAAAAAAAGTTGAAAAAATTAATCTAAGAACATTTTATCTTAAACGTATTTTTAGAATTTTACCTGCCTATTTTTTAACAGTTACACTCTATTTCTGCATTCCATTATTTAGAGAAAAAGAAGCACTTCCCCCTCTTTGGAAATTCCTCACTTTTACACAAAATTTCGGTTTAAACTTGAAATATTTCGGTACATTCTCTCATGCATGGTCGCTTTGTGTAGAAGAACATTTCTATCTGTTTCTACCTCTGATATTGTTACTACTACAATCTACAAGTCTTCTAAAAAAATCTTATTGGATATTAATTTTGCTATTTGTACTAGGATTTATCATTCGTATTATAAGTTATAATAACTTTTATATGCCATTTATTAACGACGATAAATCGTGGATATATTGGTATAAATATGTGTATTATCCAACCTATAATAGATTAGATGGATTACTAGTGGGGGTTTGTATTGCAGCTATCTACCAGTTTAAACCAACTATCTGGAACAAACTAATTAACTATGGTAATTCATTAATTCTAATTGGTATAATTATTTTAATTGGTGCATATTTCTTATGCATCGAACCACAAACATTTTACGCATCGGTAGTTGGGTTTCCATTGGTTTCTATTGGTTATGGCTTAGTAGTAATTGGAGCAATCTGTCCGAGTAGTATTTTATACAAATGGAAATCGAAAATCACAACACAAATTGCCGTACTTTCTTACGTCATCTATTTAACACATAAAGGTGTAATTCACTTAACTCATCTTTTATTAAAAGATTATAGTTTAAACAATAATTTGATGTTGGCAATTTGTATGATTACTTGTATTTTAATTGCATTTATTATACATTGGATGATAGAAAAACCTTTTATGAAACTACGAAATAGAATACTATAAATGACGAACAAAACAATAGAACGAACCTCTAAAATTACGCCAAAAAAAATTGGTCAGTTCGTTTCTATTTGGAAAAGGAATGAAGATGGGTTAACAATTCCATTTGATGAATCGGATGATTTTGATTTTATGATTATCAATTGCTATTTCAATGAAAAAATAGGTAAATTCATTTTTCCTAAATCAATTTTAATTGAACAGAATATAATCTCCATTCGAAACAAAGGAGGTAAGCGAGGGATTAGAGTATATCCTCCATGGGATAGGGCAATAAACAAACAAGCAATGAAAACACAAGCTTGGCAGGTTGTCTATTGGACACAGGATAATGGACATAAGATTTGAGACATGGGATTAACTAAAGCTATTGTTTTCGACCTTGGCAAGGTAATATTTAATCTTTCATTTGATAGAACATTTGAATATTGGGCAATGGCTTCCGAAGAATCATTTAATACGATAAAAAACAAATTTGTATTTGATGAAATATTCGAAAAGTTTGAAAGGAATGAAATTTCTCCAAAAGAATTTAGAGAAATAATACAAAATCGATTGGGTATTAAGCTTTCTGATGATGAATTTGATAAGGGTTGGTGTAATCTTTATATGAATCTATACGCTGATGTAGAATCATTATTATTAAATTTAAAATCAAAATATAGAATTGTTGCTCTTACTAATACTAATGTTATACATGAGCTGGTCTGGAAAGAAAAATATAAAGATGTATTAATACTTTTCGAAAAAGTGTTCTCTTCTCCAGATTTAGGCACAAGAAAACCAGAGTCCAGAATATATGAAATAGTATTAGAATATTTAAAGTTGAAAACTAATGAAATAATTTTTTTTGATGATAATATAGAGAATATCAATGGTGCCATAGAATTTGGTATTCCAAGTATTTTAGTTACCACTTACGATCAAATGAAAATCGATATCTCAAATTTAGTTTAAAAGACAAATATATCTATTGAAAATAAAATGAATATTCGAGAAGCCACAATCACTGATATCAAGCAAATTCAAGTAGTTCGGAACCTGGTTAAAGAAAACATGCTTTCCAATCCGAATTTGGTAACGGATGCAGATTGCGAAGAATTTATTAATGAAAGAGGAAAAGGATGGGTTTGTGAGATTGAAAATAACATTGTAGGGTTTTCCATCGTAGACTTAAAGGATAATAATATTTGGGCACTATTTTTAGATCCATTATTTGAATCAAGAGGTATTGGAAGAAAGCTTCATGATGTAATGTTAGATTGGTATTTCACACAAACAAAAAAAACTGTTTGGCTTGGAACAGCTCCCAATACAAGAGCTGAGCTATTTTATAAAAAAGCTGGCTGGATAGAAATTGGGACAAATGGCCCAAAAGAAATCAAGTTTGAAATGACATTCGACATATGGAAAAATATGAATAAAAACCAATGAGCGCTATTGATAATTTCTACTTAAAACAAGAGGAGCCTACAAGAGGGACATTTTTGGCCTTGAGGGATATTATTCTGAAACAAAACCCAGAAATTATCAATGAATTAAAATACGGAATGCCATTTTTCACTTTCAAGGGAAAAATGTTTTGCTACTTATGGTTTCATAAAAAATACAAGCAACCCTATATTGGATTTGTGGAAGGCAAACTCTTTAATGAAGAATACCTACTGCAAGAATCTCGCTCTCGTATGAAAATAATGTTAATTGATCCCAATAAAGACTTACCTTTAAAGAAAATCAACTCATTATTATCAAAAGCATTAAGCTATTATTAACATATTAACACATTAACACATCAACATATTAACCCATTAACATATTAACATATTATCCCATTAACATATTAGTGTGCTAGAGCTCGAAGACTACACCTGGTTCCCTACCCTATTCCGAAAATTCCAAATGGATTTTATCGGGTTTGTAGTTACGAAGTTTAATTTTTACGATGTTTTCATTAAGCACCTTAGAAATAAAAATAGCAGACCACAACCGATGTTTGATTTATGTTCTGGAAGTGGAGAACCGGCCATCACTATTTTCAAAAAAAGTAATTGTTTTTCGGAATTAATATTGAGTGATAAATTCCCGAGTAATAATTCAATAAAAAATGTGGACGTATTAAACATGTTGTTTGAAAAAAACAATTGCTATACCATGTTCAATGCTTTTCATCATTTCACAGATGAGCAGAAAAAGGAAATAGTTCTCCATATACAGAAAACTGGTGCAAAATGCTATTTCGTTGAAATATTAGAACCCTCACTCCTATTCATTCTTAAGGTTTGCATGTTAACCATCGTTGCAAATCTATTTATTACTCCTTTTATCAGACCATTTTCCATTTTACGATTAATTTTTACGTATATTATTCCTATAAACATTTTTACCATTACCTATGATGGGGTTATTTCGGTATTAAAATCAAGAACAGTGCAGCAATACAAGCAAATATTACCAGAAGGAATACAGGTTTATCGATTGAAAAAAAGATTAAGCTCTTTGGTAGTTATAGAAATAAATTGAAATGAATCTACCACTCATTTTATGGAAATTTAGCAGACCACATACTATTATTGGAAGTGTAATTAGTATTACCACCCTATATCTTTATGCCTATCAACAAAACCAGTCATTCGATTTTGTATTATTAATTTTGGCCCTAATAGTTGGTGTTACTTGTAATGTATTTATTGTAGGAATCAATCAGGTTCAAGATGTAGAAATAGACCGAATCAACAAGCCCTACTTACCAATACCAGCAGGGGTTTTAACACTATCTCAAGCAAAAATAATTGTCTATTCTTCATTAATAATAAGCCTAGGAGTGGGTTTGTTTATTAGTCCCTTTTTATTCATCATTGTAGCACTCTCAACCTTTATCGGTTGGGCATATTCAATGCCACCCTTCTATTTCAAAAAACATCATATAAGTGCAGCATTATCTATTTCCATTGTTAGAGGAGTACTGTTAAATGCAGGTGGTTTTTTATTATTTAATTATTTATTGAATGATGTAGTAGAAATGCCAAGGGATATTAAAATACTTACCTTATTTGTAATATCATTTAGTATCGTTATTTCATGGTTTAAAGATCTTTCTGATATGGAAGGTGATGCAAAATTTAACATTAAAACTTTAGCCATACAGTTTTCGCCTAAACAGGTATTAATTGCAGGGAATATTTTAGTTGGTGTAGCTTATTTATTTACCATCTTCACATCCATAAAAGAGGGTTTTCTGTTTTATGGTCATATCGTTTTATTATTCCTATTTATACTCAACGCCTTTACCATTAATTTAAACAAACATTCTTCTATTAAGAAGTATTATCAACGATTTTGGTGGTTCTTTTTCGCCGAATATTTGTTGTATCTAAGTGCTTATATTTTCGCATTTTATTTGTAGAATTGAACATCAATTTTATGAACATCCAAGCCATTCTATCTAATATAACAAAGCACATTGAACTGAATGAGGAAGAAATTCAAATTTTCAGTTCAATGTTGTCTATCAAAAAAATCAAAAAGAAAGAATTTCTCTTGCAACAAGGCGATGTTTGCAAAACAGAAAACTTCGTTGCTAAAGGATGTTTAAGAACTTATACGATTGATGAAAATGGAAACGAACACATATTAATGTTTGGCATAGAAGATTGGTGGATGGGCGATTTATATAGTTTCCTTAAACAAAGCCCATCAAACTATTATATTGAAGCCCTAGAGGACTCCGAAATATTACAAATAACAAAAGATAATCTTGATAAATTGTATTTGAAAGTCCCGAAATTCGAACGGTTTTTTAGGCTGATATTACAAAACGCTTTTATAGCACAGCAACTACGAATTGAACAAAACTTAGCGTTTACAGCGGAAGAACGGTACTTAGATTTTCAAAAAAAGTACCCAACCCTCGAACAACGCATTTCCCAAAAACAAATAGCCTCCTTTTTAGGAATTACTCCTGTATTTTTGAGTATGCTCAGAAAAAAACTTGTTCAAAAGTAATTTATTAAACTACTTTAATTTTATTCTTATTGCCTCTCCCGTTCTTTGTGCCATAACAATTTTTAAAAAAATATGGAACAACTATTTAGAACAAACAACGACTGGACTGGCTTAGTCATTCGTTTAACAATCGGGTTAATTTTATTTCCACATGGAGCACAAAAGCTATTAGGAATGTTTGGAGGTTATGGATTTAAAGGAACAATGGGCTTTTTCACCGAAACAATGAACCTCCCATGGATTATCGGTTTCTTAGTAATTATGATAGAATTTCTGGGGTCAATTTCTTTGATTATTGGATTGGGAACTAAAATTTGGAGTATGCTTACCATTCTCTTAATGGTTGGAATTATATACACCTCGCATCTACAAAATGGTTTCTTTATGAACTGGTTTGGTAATCTAAAAGGCGAAGGATATGAATTTCACTTACTAGTAATAGGACTTTCATTGGCTGCATTTATTAACGGAGCTGGAAAATATTCTATTGATTTATATTTATCCTCTAAGCATTAATACACCAAATCAAACCCGAAACAAGTCTATATTTCTATAGTTCTACACTTCTATAATTAGATACTTCTAAACAGCAAGTTTCGGGTTTATTTTATTCTCTATTCTATCGATATTTATTTTTATATTGATATTACAATGAATGAACAAGATAAAATAGATTATTTGAGAATTGCAGAAGCGATTGAATACATAAAAGTAAACTATAAAGCACAACCACGTTTAGACGATGTGGCCGAAATTGTACACCTCAGTCCCTTTCATTTTCAACGCCTCTTTACAGAATGGGCGGGTGTTAGTCCGAAGAAGTTCTTACAACATATCACCATCGAACATGCCAAAAGTTTATTAAAAGAAAACCAGGCGACACTATTTGAAACCAGTAATGAAATAGGCCTTTCTGGAACAAGTAGATTGCATGATTTATTTATTACATTAGAAGGAATGAGCCCTGCAGAATATAAAAATGGAGGGAAAAATTTAACCATTTCTTATAACTTTTATGAAACTACTTTCGGAAGAATTCTTGCGGCATCAACAAATAAAGGGATTTGCTACATGGCTTTTATAGAAGATGAAACTTTAGGATTTACATTACTACATAATTATTTCCAGAATGCAGAATTCATTAAAGCTGAAAATGAGCAACATCAAAATGCGTTACAAATTTTCCAAAAAGAATGGATTAATATAAATCCAATAAAATTACATTTAAAGGGTACCGATTTTCAATTAAAAGTATGGGAAACCTTATTGAAAATTCCATCAGGTAATTTAACTACCTATGGCCACATAGCAACTCAACTAGAAAACCCAAATGCATCTAGAGCTGTTGGCACTGCCATTGGAAGCAATCCTGTAGCCTATTTAATCCCTTGTCACCGTGTAATACAATCAACTGGGCACTTTGGTGGATATATGTGGGGAAACACACGTAAAACCGCTATCATTGGCTGGGAACAATCCAATCAGATTTAATACATTTGTTCCGATATTTACGAGCACACGAACACACTAGCACATTAGCACACGAACATGGATTGGATTGGATTCACAGGAGTAACCATTCTCCTCGTCGCATTTTTTTTAAACTTAAGAGATATTATTGGGAAAGATAGCCTTACCTATATACTTTTAAATGTAATAGGTGCAGGTATTGCATGCTTAGCATCAGTACTGATAAATTACTTACCCTTTGTAATTTTAGAAGGATGTTGGACAATTGTTTCAGCATATAGTTTGATTCAATATTTTAGAAGAAATGCTTAAGACTGAAAGACTTTTATTAAGAGATATAACTCTTACCGATCTTCATAATATACATTCTCTTCATTCTATACCCGAAACCGATCAATACAATACGTTGGGAATTCCTAAGAATATTGGCGAAACTGAAGAATATGTGCACGATTGGATTTCGAAAAACAATGAACTGCCCAGGGTAAAATATGTTCTAGCCTTAGAATTATTAGATTCCAATAAATTTATAGGACTATTTGGAATAAACATCGGTAAAGAAAAATATAAAAATGCCGAGATCTGGTATAAAATCGATAAAGATTATTGGAATAAAGGGTATACTACAGAAGCGGTTCGCAGCATTTTGAACTATGGATTTAACGATCTTAATCTTCATCGAATAGAAGCAGGTTGTGCTACAGAAAACGTAGCATCTATTCGGGTTTTAGAAAAGGTTGGGATGAAAAGAGAAGGAATGAAAAGAAAAAATCTTCCTATTCGTGGCCATTGGAAAGACAATTATTTTTATGGAATTTTAGAAGAGGATTTCAAGGCTTAAATAGGATGGTGAAAAAGAAAAACATATTAGCAATTATTGGAAGCGCAAGCGAACATTCTGCAAATGAAAAACTAATTGATTTATTTGTAAAGTATACAATTGACGATTTTAATGTAACCGTTTTTAATTCTTTAAAAACCTTACCTCCTTTCGATCCTCAATTATCTATAGAAAATACACCCCTACCAATTCTTCAATTTAGAGATCAAGTTGAAAAAACAGATGGACTAATTTTCTGCACCCCAGAATATGTATTCAGTATACCCAGTGGACTGAAGAATGCAATAGAATGGTGTGTTTCCACCGTAGTGTTTTCTAATAAACCTACAGGAATTATTACAGCCTCTGCACATGGACAAAAGGGTCATGAGGAATTGCAATTAATATTAAAAACCATCATGTGCCATTTTACGGATGATACTTGTTTGCTGATTCAAGGTATAAAAGGTAAAATTGATATAGATGGGGAGATTACTGATGGTCAAACAAAAGATAATTTTAATAAATTTATAGATTCTTTTAAATGGATGTTAAAATAATATATGAGAAAATTAATATTTCTAGTATTTGCAGTATTTCTTCTAGCCTGTGCTAGCAAACCCATTATTGGAACTGGGCCCAAAAAATTAAACGGGACATGGGTACCTATTAAACAAGAGTTGGCAGGCAATACTGTTTCCAAATCTTTTTATGCAAAACAAAAACTTATAATCAAAGATTCTACTTATGTGGTAGAGGCCGAAAGTATTGATAAGGGTACTATTTCTATTTGGAAAAACAAGATTGATATTTATGGGAAAGATGGTGTAAATAAGGGCAGGCATTTTACAGCGATTTATAAAATTGAAAATAACCAATTGTTTATATGCTATAACCTCGGAGGAATAGGCTTCCCTGAGAGTTTCGAAACACTTGGTAAACCTCAATATTTTCTATCTGTTTATAAAAAAGAATAAATACATTACCATGGCGAAAAATAAAACTACACAAACTGAAGCTAGCGTGGCAGATTATGTAAATGCCATTGAAGATGAAACTCGCAGAAAAGATATTTCAACACTAATTGAACTCTTTTCAAAAAACGCTAAGTTCGAACCTAAAATGTGGGGACCTGCAATTGTTGGTTTTGGATATTATGAATATACTTATGATAGTGGTCATTCTGGCACAGCACCATTATTAGGACTATCTTCTAGGGTTAATGCAATAACATTATACCTTTCCTCAGAATTTAAAGACAGAACCGAATTACTGTCTGTTTTAGGTAAACACAAAACAAGTAAAGCTTGTATTTATATTAAAAAACTGTCGGATATAGATATCAAAGTGCTAGAGCAAATGATAAAGAATTCATTAAAATAATCTGCACATTTACTAGAACTTCCCAACCAACCTAACATTTAATTGCCTTGATGTTAAGTAATTTGGAATAGCATATTGTTGATCTCGAACATCTCTTATCCATAAGAAAGAAATGGTATTAGAGCGTTTAAACAAATTGAAAACTTCTGCGTAAAGCATAATACTTTTAAACGGGCCAATTTTTGTTTTCCCACCCACTTTTGTACCTAACCATTCCTTAGAGAATCCAATATCTGCTCTCCAATAAGGTGGCATTCTGAGTGTATCTTTATAGCGTGCAAAATCTGGTGGACCAAAAGGAAGTCTAGCTCCAAATACTAAATTCAAATGCACTTTTACACTAGGGTCTTTGGTTAACTTATCTTGAAAGAATATCGAGAAATTAAATCGTTGGTCGGTTGGTCTTGGAATGTATCCTGGGTAAACAGTAGCAGAATCTAGTCCGGCAGCATTTTTTAGAACATAAGAATCGTTCTTAATATTTTCCTCTGTTTTTAAAAACGACAAACTAAACCACGATTCTAAATC
>CALRIM020000091.1:0-12811 GCA_943360385.1 Rhizobium sp. Q54
GATTTTTTGTTTAGGGACTGCAAATGTAGAAAAGGGATTGATTTAAAGCAAAAATATTTGAAAAAACCTTTCTCGTAACTCGTATTTCGTAGTTCGTACCTCGAAACTATATTGAATTAATATAATATTCACAATTTAAACTCTTCATTTGCAATAAATAACAAAATACCTCTAATCAAGAATTCGTCACGAGTTACGAACGACGAGGTACGAGTTACCAGAATAACACAAATATTACCAACCTTCGAAAATAATTTCCTATTTTCGACGCTTATCGTTTATCTAAATTGACAGGTATAAAATAGAATTATGTTAAAATTTAAATCACTTAACAATGTGTTCGGTTGGTTGACTTTCGCAATTGCGACAATCACCTACATGATGACAATGGAAACAACAGCCAGTTTTTGGGACTGTGGAGAGTTTATTTCGGCTGCTTATAAATTGCAAGTTGTTCACCCTCCTGGTGCTCCATTGTTTTTATTAATTGAACGTTTGTTCTCTTTATTTGCGTCTAGTAAAGAAAATGTAGCTTACTTCACAAACCTAGGTTCTGGTTTATCGAGTTCTGCAACTATTCTATTTTTATTTTGGTCGATTACCTTATTAGCTAAAAAATTAGTTGGTAAAAAAGAAGAAGACTTTAACACTACTGATATTATTTTAGTAATTGGTTCTGGACTAGTTGGTGCATTAGCATATACCTTCTCGGATACATTCTGGTTCTCTGCAGTAGAAACAGAGGTTTACGCAATGTCGTCGCTTTGTACTGCTGTCGTTTTCTGGTCGATTTTAAAATGGGATAACATTGCCGATCATAAACATTCAGACCGCTGGTTAGTATTTATTGGTTTAATAATTGGGTTATCTATTGGAGTTCACTTACTGAACTTACTCGCTATCCCTGCAATATCTTTTGTTTATTATTTCAGAAGATTTAAAACTACTACAAAAGGAACCATTTACACAGCTCTTATTTCAATCTTGATTTTAGGATTTATACAATTCGGAATTATACCTGGCATTGTAACCATCGCAAGTAAATTTGATTTGCTTTTTGTAAATGTTTTTGGTTTACCTTTCTGGTCTGGTGCATTCTTCTGGTTCATCCTTTTAATAGGTGGAATCTATTGGTTAACCATGTACAGCATCCGTAAATTGAATGTGATTTTAAACACATCGATGTTAGTGTTTGTTGCAATTTTAATTGGTTACTCTTCATACGCAATGATATCTATTCGTGCAAAAGCAGATACGAATATCAACATGTATGCAAATGATAATATCTTCAATTTAATTTCATACTTAAATCGTGAACAATACGGTGAAACACCTTTAATTACTGGACAATTTTTCACCGCTCAATTAGAGTCGGAAAAAGTTGGTGCTATGCAATACAGAATTGAAGGCGATAAATATGTGGAGACTGTAAATAAAACAAAACCTGTTTGGGATAAAAAACAATCTGGCTTTTTCCCACGTATGTGGAGCAATCAGCAAAACCATATTTCATTCTATAAAAGTTGGTCGAGTTTAAAATCTACTACCAACAAACCAAGCATGAGTGAGAACTTGCATTTCTTCTTTACTTACCAATTAGGGCATATGTATTGGAGATATTTCATGTGGAATTTTGCAGGTCGCCAAAACGATATTCAAGGTCATGGTAATATTACCGATGGTAACTGGTTAAGTGGAATAAAAGCAATTGATGAGTACCGCTTAGGACCACAAGATAATTTACCTGCATACCTAAAAGAAAATACTTCTAGAAATGAATTATACTTTCTTCCTTTAATTTTAGGATTAATAGGTATGTTCTTCCACTTCCGCAAAAACGTTAAAGACGCATCTGTAGTAATGATGATGTTTTTCTTTACAGGAATTGCGATTGTTCTTTACTTAAATCAATATCCATATCAACCTCGTGAGCGTGATTACGCATACGTAGGTTCGTTCTATGCATTTGCATTTTGGATAGGTTTAGGCGTTTATGGATTGTATGATTTAATTAGCAAAAAATTAAATGGTGCAGTGGTTGCAACAGGTGTAACAGCTATTTCTTTGCTTGCAGTTCCTGTATTAATGGCTAACGTTGAATGGAAAGATCACGATCGTTCTAACAGAACTGTAGTGAGAGATTTTGCATATGATTATTTAAATTCTTGCGCACCAAATGCAATACTATTTACAATGGGCGATAATGAAACTTACCCATTATGGTATGCACAAGAAGTAGAAGGTATTCGTACAGATGTTCGTGTAGTAAATTTAAGTTTATTAGGCATGGATTGGTACATCGACCAAATGCGTGAAAAATCGTTAGAGGGAGATTCTGTATCGTTTACTATTCCAAATATTAAATACACACAAGGTACTCGCGATTACATTCCATATTACGATATGAAAATTGCGGGTGTATCTGAATTAAAAGATGTAGTTAATTTTATTTCTAGTGATGATAAAGCAGCTCAAATGCAAACTCGTTCTGGAAAATCTATAAATGTTTTACCAACAAAATTAGTTCGTATTAAAGTAGATAAGGCAGCAGCTATAAAAGCAGGTGTAGTATCGGCAAAAGACAGCGCTAAAATTGTTAACTACATTGAATTCCAATTAAACAAAGATGGCTTAGTGAAAAACGACCTTATGGTATTAGATTTATTAGCGAACAATACTTGGACTCGTCCGATTTATTTCGCAGCTACCATGGGTGCCGATAATTATTATGGATTAAATGAGTATTTACAATTAGAAGGTTTAGCATTACGATTAACTCCTATTAGAAGCCCTCGTAACCCTATCGGAACACCAGGTGTAGTAAACACTTCTGTGATGTACGATAATGTAATTAATAAATTTAAGTGGGGTAATATGAACGGAGCTAATGTTTACATCGATCCAGAAACTGCTCGTATGTGCTATAGTTTCAGAATTCAATTCTTCCAATTAGCTGATGCATTATACAATGAAGGCAAAAAAGATTCTTGCTTAAAAGCAATCGACAAATTGTTTGAAGTATTACCGAATGCAGCAACTCCATTACAGTATAAAGTATTCGATTTCCGTTTTGTAGATCTTTATTTCCGTTGCGGTAAAAATGATAAAGCAAAAACACTTGCAAATTCTATCGTTGTTGATATTTCTTCTAACCTAGATTACTATAAACAATTTACAGGTAAGAAAATGAATATGTACACAGATGATGTTCAACAAGGAATTGCGATTCTAAATGAATTATCGAGAATTACTGGTCAGTACAATGAAGCGAAATTGAGCGACGAACTAAGTAAAAAATCTTCTGGATATCAGAAAGATTTTCAGAGCATGTTTAACCAATAGTATCGGGAATCGAGTATCGGGAATCGGGTAAAATTAAAATCATAACTCGATACACGATACTTGATACATGATACCAAAAAGGCTTCCTCCGGAGGCCTTTTTGCATTTGTAACCTTTTTACACTTAGTTGCGTAAAAGATTTCAAACTAAACAACCCAAAGCATGAAAAATTTCATAAACCAACAGTATGTAGAATTTGAAATGCGCTCTCTCAATGAACAAGTAATATTATCGGACTTATCTAAAAATATGTATGATGATGTTATTTTATTTTTCAACACGAACGATCAAACTAAAGCAACAAACATCACACTTGCATTAGCTTCATGGATTAGCAAAGACGTGAATTATTTTCTAAAAATTTCTTCAGATAAAAGAAAAATGTACGAATACGATTTAGTTGCTAGTTTACAATTACTAGGGCAACTAATAGGTATTTGCGAAGACTTTAAACAATGGAACACCGCCTATACTTTGCAAAGAGAATATGCAAAGTTGAATATTAAATACTCTCTGATACAAGCCGCTTAATTCGAACTAGCGAACCTGCGAACTAACGAATTTGCGAAAAGTAATTTCGTCGATTCGAAAATTTGCAGGTTCGAAAATTCGTTAATTCGACTCTTCGACAACCACTCCCATTGCACTGAATTTTTCAATGCGTTGTTCGATGCGTTTATCGGTATCTATTTTAGAAAGATCTTTTAAATCTTTTATTATTTGATTTTTTACTGTTTCAATAATTGTTGCTGGATCATGGTGACCTCCACCTAGTGGTTCTTTCACAATTCCATCAATCAATTTATTTTTAAACATGTCTTCTGCAGTTAATTTTAATGCATCTGCAGCTCGTTCTTTAAAATCCCAACTTCTCCATAAAATAGAAGAACAAGATTCTGGTGAAATTACTGAATACCAAGTATACTCAAGCATATAGACCTTGTCTCCAATACCAATACCTAAAGCACCACCCGATGCTCCTTCGCCAATGATAAAGCATAAGATTGGCACTCTTAAAATCGACATCTCTAACAAGTTTCTTGCAATTGCTTCTCCTTGTCCGCGCTCCTCAGCTTCTAATCCTGGGTATGCTCCTGGTGTATCTATAAAGGTAACTACAGGCACATTAAATTTCTCTGCCATCCTCATTAAGCGTAAAGCTTTGCGATAACCTTCTGGATTTGCCATACCAAAATTACGGTATTGACGCATTTTTGTATTTGCACCTTTTTGGTGACCGATAAACATTACCGATTGACCACTAATGGTACCTAATCCGCCTACAATTGCCTTATCATCTCCTACAGTTCTATCACCATGCAATTCGATAAAATCGTCGCACATGGTTTCTATGTATTGTAAGGTATATGGGCGTTCTGGATGGCGTGATACTTGGACTTTCTGCCAGCCAGTTAAATTATTGTATAGATTATTTTTTGTTAGTTCTATTTTCTCTTCTAACTCTTTAATAGTCGCTGTTACATCTACTTTAGATTTATCGGCAACCTGTTTTACCTTTTCTAGCTGTTCTACTAATTCGGCTATAGGTTTCTCAAAGTCAAATGACAAATTCATTTCTTTTGGGGTTTATTTGAAAGAGCAAGATAGAAATAATTTGCCAATTAGCCAATGTGACAATATGCCAATGCTATTAATTTGGACAATTTATTAATTTGAACAATATGAACAATTTGTTAATTTGAACAATTAGTTAATTTGAACAATTTTCGAGGTACGAGGTACGAGATACACTAGTTAACTCAATAAAAAAAGGACCAAAAGTGGGAAAACCACCCCGGCTAGTGCCAATTTCCATCCTCTGCGTTTGAAAGAATATTTAGATTTTGCCAGCAACATCGTTCCTGTAATAGCAATAGTTATAAGCGACAATCCAAAAATATCTCCATAATAAATCCACCAGTTGGAAGTGTTTTTATGCAACTTCATGGTTTGGCTAATTATTGGTGTATTTATAAACGTTGCAACCTCTGCTTTTCCTGTTTTCAAATCAATATCCACATCTGTTCTTTCCAATTGTATCCTTAACTCGCCTTTTTTTACAGATTGCCTTCTAAATTTATCTGAAATACCCTGTGCTTTCACTATTTCTTGTGCTACAGAATCGTTAACCATTTTTTCATCGATCGGGCTAATCGTAAATGAACTTTTCTCAATTACATACTTCTCCGGATGCCACTGATTTCTATGATTCATAAGGATACCAGATGCAGCAAATGAGATTATTAATCCAACATAAAAATATCCTAA
The DNA here is from genome assembly GCA_943360385.1 of Rhizobium sp. Q54. Lineage (GTDB taxonomy): Bacteria > Bacteroidota > Bacteroidia > Sphingobacteriales > Sphingobacteriaceae > CAJBVG01. Next base: position 5,611 of record CALRIM020000091.1, read on the forward strand.
ATCTCTATGGATAGCTCGTTTATCAAACTTCATATTAAAAATTATAAATTAAACTTACACTATAATTTATTGGTGTTATTGGATTCAAACTATTATCATCATGTATATTATAGTTTAAAACATTGGTAATATTAGCAAGCTTTGCTTTTACATTCCAATTTTTATATAAATAAGATGCAGTTGCATCCACTAACAAATATGAAGATAATGGAATTAATTTATATGTATCGTTTTGTACAGTTACTCTCGTTGATCGCCCCGCAAAACGCTCACCAATAAATGTGTTCATTAATCCAAGTTGAAGATTTTTTAGTGGGCCAGAATGAATAGAATAGTTAATACTCATATTGGCAGTATTCTTAGGATTATAGCGCAATTCCGATCCAACTATATAGGTATTACTTTTTGTGTATTTAGTAACAGTGTAGCTGTATCCACTGGTTATATTGAAAAATGGATTTGGTTGAAAAATGAAATCCAATTCCAATCCATTTGTTTTTGTCTCTCCTGCTAACTCTTTAATATTACTATTCGAGTTTCCATTTTCCAATGAGATTTGAGCTAGATTAGAATTCAAAATTTGATAACCTGTTAATTGAACTGATAAACGATTATTAAAAAATTTATTCTTAATACCTAATTCATACTGATCAACAATAGAAGGGTCTAATCCTTTTCCGTTAATATCCACACCCGTGTTTAATACAAACGAATTAGAATAACTTGCAAAAATTGTTTGATGATCGTTTGGTTGAATTACTAATCCAATTTTTGGAGAAATAGCATTGTCTGTTTTTCTGGTGTTGGTGATAGAAGAATCGGAATATTTATAAATTTCTGTTACTGATGTAACGCTCGAATACCTAATACCAGCAAGCACTTTAAGGTATTTGTTTAGTGAAATTAAATCTTGAGCATAAAATCCCATTCGTGCAACAGGATTATCTGTATCTGTATTTTTTGTTAGTGTTGGAATTAGGGGTTCGTTTTGTGGATTATAATTATTGAACACATTTATACTATCGTATTTACTATACGTGTTGTAATTCAAAGTAGAGGTAGTGTAATTTTCGAAATCTGCACCAATCAATACTTGATGTTTTATAAATGAGGTATTGAAATTTGCATTTACATCAAACTGTTGAATAAAATACTTATCGCTTACTTCCGAACGTTGTAAGTTTCTTTTCCAATTTCCTGTTGAAGAAACTACACTTCCAGAAGTATTCGGACGAGCATTGCTAAACAATTCTGTACTATAATTTCTTAAACCTGTTAACGAATTTAAAGAAATATGTTTGGTTAGTTGATGAGAGATTTTTGTAGATACAAACGATTGTTTTGCTTTATATTTCCCCCAGGATACTCCCAAAAATCTATCTCTTGGAAGATCTACAATTTCATAATTAATAATTCCTGCGCCAAAATCCGGAGTAGTTTCATATTTAGAAAAATCGCCCTCCACCAGAATACTCGTTTTCTTAGTTATATTAAACAATAAAGAAGGATTGATGTAAAACATTTCTGATGAAACTTCTTTTCTGAAGCTATTTGCATGTTCGTATGAAGAATTTAATCGAAAAGCAATGGTTTGTTTTTTATTTAAAGATCCAAATACATCAAATTGAGGTTTTATTCTGTTAAAACTTCCATAGGTAAAGCCTACGCTTCCTCCATTTGTAAATTGAGGTTTTTTGGTTACCAAATTCAAAATCCCTCCTGGTGCAACATTCCCAAATAAAATTGCAGCGTTACCTTTTAATATCTCTGCCTTTTCTATCCCACTTAATTCTGTTTTCATTCCACCAAAATACCTCACTCCATTTTTAAACGTATTAGTGCTTGTGATAGAAGAGCCCCTAGAAGCAATTTCTTCCTGATATCCACCAGTTGTCCCCATAATATACAAGCCATTCGTGTTCTTTAATAAGTCGGACATTGAGCTCACTTGTTGTTGTTTCAACATTTTTTCATCAATCAACATCATCGATTGAGGTAAATCCATCTCTTTAATCTTGCTTTTTCCAATTGCCGCCAAGGTATCGGGATCTTTTCTTGATTGAACTGTCACTTCTTTTACATTTGAAGTCTTAATGGAATCTATGGTTAGATCAGTTGCTTTTGAGTAATTTGAACCGAATAATATTGAAATTACTACAATGAATGCATATTTCATCTTGTATATTTATTTAGATTAATTCTTAATAGCGGCAAATATGCACCTTATTTAGAACTATTACAAATAAAATGTAAACAAAAAATTTGGAATAAATATTTCTTGCAAAGGCATGACATTATAGAGATTAAAATAAAATATCTTAGTTCTATTAGACTTAACTATAGAATTTATGAAACTTAAACTATTCATTTTAGCTGCAATTTCAAGCATCACTATATGTTTTGCTCAAACTGCGCCTTATGCAAAAATTAAATTCAAGGCAAATCCAACACAAATGCTACAGATCCTTTCTGAGGGTATTGACATGGAAAATATTTCTAAGGAAGGCGATTATTTTATTGCCGAATTAAGTTTTGACGAGCAGGCTTTGGTACGAAAGCACCTTTCAACAATTGAAATAATACAAAATGATTTGAGCAGCTATTATTCCAATAGAGCAAATAACGATTCAGAATTAAAATTAAGAAACAATTGGGTTACTCCTCCAGGCTTTCAATATGGTACTTTAGGCAGTTTTTTAAACTATAATGAAATAGTGCAAATGCTAGATAGTATGCACAGAAGATACCCTAATTTAATAAGCACTAAAAAAAGTATAGGAAACTCGCTTGAAAACAACCCAATGTATGTGGTTAAAATTTCAGATAATCCAGCTATAGATGAGCCACAAGAAAAGCAAGTTTTATTTGATGCGATGCACCATGCTAGAGAACCACAAAGCATGATGCAGTTAATGTATTTTATGTGGTACATAATGGACCGTTATGAAAATGGGGATGCAGTTGCTAGGTATATTTTAAATAATCGTGAATTATATTTTGTACCCATTGTAAACCCTGATGGGTATTTATATAACCAAAGTACCAACCCAAATGGTGGTGGCATGTGGCGTAAAAATAGAAGCAACAATGTGGATGCTTCACGAGGAGTAGATTTAAACAGAAACTATAGTTACGACTGGGGATACGACGATTTGGGATCCTCTCCATTAGGTAATTCTGAAACTTTTAGAGGAGTAAGTGCATTCTCTGAACCAGAGACTCAACATATGAGAGATTTTATAAACTCTAAAAAATTCAAATCGAATTTAAGTTACCATACTTATGGGGGGTATCTAATTTATCCCTTTGGCGCAAAAGAAAATTATTATACAAAAGACAGTGATTTATATGTTCAGTATGCAGATAGTTTAACACAAGATAATTGGTATTCTTATGGTACTGTTTTCGAAACCCTCTTCTATTTTGCAAATGGCGGTTCAGACGATTGGATGTATGGAGATTCTTCTCATTCGAAAATCATGTCCTTCACACCAGAGGTTGGTTATGCAAGTGATGGATTTTGGCCAAAACCATCTCGTATTGTTCCATTAGCAGAAGAAAACATTGCACCAAATATATTTCTTGCCATGTATGGCGTTAATGGGTTAGATGTTATTAATGCTGATACTACCTATGCAGATGATATTAATTTTAGTATCAACTTGACCTATTTATCGGCTGGATTAAAAGGACATTCTACCCTTAAATCTTATTTGGATTTTTACAATAATTCACTCGTTCAAACCAACCTGGATACAATTAATGTTTCTAATTTAAGCACCTTCGAAAAAATTAACTTTTCATTTGCATTGAATTTTAATGTTGGGTTACAAAAATATACCATTCCCTATCGAGTAGTATCCATTGTTAATGGCGAAACCCAATACGATTCTGCTCTATTAATAATTGATAGAACAACAGGAATAAATACAACGAAAAATAAAACTGGAATAAAAATATTTCCAAACCCAAGTAGTAAAACCATAACCATCGATTACGATTTCAAACCAAATACCTTAGTAAAAATATACAACACAACAGGAAAACTACTTTTAGAAAATAAAACCAAAACGATAGATGTTTCTAAGCTTCCTGTAGGTGTTTATTTTATTAACATTAAGGAAGGAAATAAAGTGGTTGGGGTGGAGAGTTTTAGAAAAGAGTAACTCCAATGTGCAGATGTGCAGAAAGCCCCTCTCCTTCTGAGAGGGGCTGGGGTGAGGTTATTTCAACTCCACCACCTTATAATGTGGTGCTTCACCTTCTGGTGTATACCCTTCTACAAGTTCTACTATTCTTTCTTTACTAATTTTAGAACTATCAAAAATCACCTTTGCACGTTTAGTTTCAAAATCTACTTTCGATGATTTTATTCCTTTTTGTTTCAACACAGAAAGTTCAATTCCTTTTGCACAACCTTCTGCACAAGTCATCCCTTCTATGATAAATTCATATGTTTGAATTTTTGAAGATGTAGTTTTAATTGGATCTCTTTCGTATTTACAACATGCAGGTAAACTTTTATAAACATTATCATCTGCTCTAAACAAATCTGTATCGTGTCCAATAGATGCCATCACTTTCTGTATAGCATTATTAGATGTTTCGGATGTATTGTAAGTGCAAATAAGTCTTGCATACGTTGGGTCCCAAGTAGCTACTGCAACTCCTTTTATGTTATGAACAGCTTCTTCAATTCGTTCTTTACAATGACCGCAATTGCCCTTTGCATAAATGGTATCTGTTTTTGTTTGAGCTATAGTTGCATTACTAATTAATGCAATTGCTAATATCAATAGTGTTCTTTTCATATTCTTATTATTTGTCCATAGACATTGGTCTATGGTTATTTGTTATTTAGTTATTAGGTTACTAAGTTAGTATGACAAATTAAACAATACTTCATTCTCTATTCCTGTCAGATGTAGGCATTTTGTGAAGTTTATTAACTTAATAACAAAATAACCAATAACTAAAATGTTAATTTTTAATTTTAAACCGAAACCCTACATACACTCTTCTCCCATCCATTGGCCCCCATATATAACTTGCATCAAAATACGGACCATATGGATCTTCGGAACCAAGTAAGTGTGTATTTTGTTTAAAATCAAATAAGTTCTCTGCACCTAAATATACTTCAAAAGATTTCAATACACGTGTAACTTGAGTATTTACAATGGTATATGATGGAGATTTTAATGGTAAGTTTTCTGCCCCAAAATGAGGATGTGTTTGTGGCAATCGTTTAGAGCCAACTGTATTGAATCCTAAATTTGCTTTCCATTTTCTACTAAACGACTCGAAAGAAAAAGTTGTTAAAAATCTATCGCGTGCAATATATGGATCACGAATATATGTTCCATTAAATTTACTTTGAACATCAAGATATTTATACGCCAATTTCATTTCAACCGTTTTTAAAACTTTATAGGTTACTTCTGCTTGAAGAGTATTAGAAAACGATGAATTTTTCTGAGAATAAACATATACTATTAAGGGATCTTTATCCAAGTCAACCCTCATTCTATTTTTAAATTCGGTACGGTAAACATCTACTCCAACACTACCTTTACGATAAAATAAATTGAAATTATGGACAACATTTACTCCATAATTTATGGATTCTTCTGCACTTAAATTCTTATCAATATTAAATGCTTTTGAACTCACTAATAAAGCTGGATTTTCTGCAAATACATGGGGTAGTCTCACTCCTTTTCCAATACTCATACGCACATCGGTATTTTCGGTAAGAGTATATTTTACATTGAAGCGTGGAGTATGGTATAATTTAGCTTTAATATTATCGAGGCGGTAACCTATAATAAAGGTTAACCTCGGACTAGCTTTGTAAGTATCTTCCACAAATAACCCGGGAGTTACTTCAGTTCGATCCATATTTAGAGTATCGAATTGTTCTGCAATATTTTCATTTTTCAAACTAACACCAACATTTATGGAATGATTTTTTTTCAATTCCATATTATAAATTAGCCGAAGGTTTAATAAATTTTGATTTGCATCATAACGTCTTATTCCGAAATATCCATATTGATCGTGGTGAACAAAAGAATACTGCAAGCCAATACTTTTATATTCGGCAGATGGAATAACATAACCTGTTCTTCCATATACTTCAAATCGGTTTGTAAATATTCGTTGCCCCCAAGAACTCATGTCGGCATAGCTTCTGCGGTAGTCGTAATCTTTCTCCCCAGACATTCTTTGTTCGAATAAATATTTAAATGACAACTGCGACATCAATCCTTTTTGGTTATTGAACTTCCACTTGTTTAAAACATTTACATTCCTTACCAAAGGCATGTCCAAAAAATTATCTCCATTTTCATCCACCTTTCTGGTCATGTCATCTATATGAAAGGATAAAAAGGAATTTAAATTTTTATTGATTTTTAAGCCACGATCAATATTTATCTCTCTACGGAAATTTTCATCTAGATATCCATTTACAAACCATTTATCGGCACGTTCAGGATCTCTTAACTCAACATTTATCATCCCACTCATGGCATCAGGACCAAACATTACAGAACCTGGCCCCTTAACAATATTTATAGATTCAATTTGAGTTCCTGGAATTCCATTTAATCCATAGGTTAATCCCAAGCCAGAAATTAAGGGTGCATTTTCAGTTAGCAGCTGTATGTAAGATCCAGATAAACCTAGAACCTGCAACTCTTTACTTCCAGTTAAGGCATCCTTATAAGTAACATCTACGGTGGCATTGGTTTCGAAGCTCTCCCCTAAATTACAACATGCTGCTTTTCTGAGTTCTTTAATCCCAATCATTTCGGTTTTTATGGGCTGGATAGAAATCATTACCCCAGAGCGCTCGTAACTAACATCTGCACCTTTGAGGTTTATTACTTTGGTTGTATCCTTTTTACTTTGAGCATGAAGCACTAGACTTGAAGCTTGAAGCAGAAAGAATACGATTATTGAAAATTTTATACTTTTTTTTCTCATGATTTATTGATTAATAATCTAACAAATAGAATGCCTAAAACATTCTTACTTATAAGTAGATTAAAATCAAACGCGAAATACTGAGTAAAGAAGGCCCAAGTCTATTGGTGGGCTGGAATCTCCTACGGAGATTCGTAGTTGAGAGTTGGTTATTGGTAACTCGTAAAAATTAAAAGCAATTATTGAATTACTAGTTATAAAAAGAACGGGG
>CALRIM020000092.1:0-12550 GCA_943360385.1 Rhizobium sp. Q54
TGTATGTAAATCACTAGTGGAAACAAAGTTCGGATTAATTTCTAAACTGTTAGACTCAAAACCTTGCATAGCAGTTTTAAGTGCTGCCATATCTGCTCTATCTGCATTCCAAAAAGCATATAAATTTGTTGCCGGATTGCCATCTGTGTAATAAATATTATTATTAGATACTCTTACTGATGTCGGACTACTTACATAAAATGCGTATCCATTTCCAGAATTATAAAATATATTGTTGAATAAACTTACGTTAGATCCAGCTGCTAAAAAGAATGCAGATGAATTGTTTGGTATAACACTTGAATTCTGGTCGTAATAAACCGAATTGTGGTACAAATTAACTTTATTTACTTCGTTCAAATATATTCCAACTCCATTACCAGTCGTTTTAAAACCTCCGCCAATCATATTATTTGCCATGGTAATTGCGGTAACACCTTCAACAGATGTTAAGTTAATTCCACGTACACCAACTCCATATGTTTTATTCCCACTAATATTTGAATTGTATTTAGAGAACTGAATTCTTATACCTTCACTTGCAGTATTTGAAGCAAATAATAAATTGATTTTATTATTTCGAATTTCTCCAACGTTCATAAAATTTGAATAAATTCCATATAAATAACTAGAGTCTATTACGTTGTTTACAGCACTTACATTATATGATCTTAAAGATGTATTCCTTCCAAAAAATTGAACCCCCGCAGTACCGTTCTTTAACAAACAGTTCTTAATCATCACATTATTAATCACGGCACCACTATCAATCTTAGTTCTTTGTGACAAAACAACTGGGTATTTATTTTGAGATGCGTTGTTTGAAGTTGGTACAGTAACAACACAACTATCAAGAGTTACGAAATTTGAACCATCTGTAACATGTAATCCAGACGCAAAAGTTGAGGTTGAAGTATTTGTTAATGTAAAATTTCTAAAGGTTAAATAACTTGTACCATTCACTTGTATTACCGAATGATTGTTTGTTGTTTGAGCAGGAGTTGTATTTTGAATTATTACATCTGCTGCATTCCCTGTTTGAGAACGGAATATCAGAGTATTAGTTGGGCTTGCTCCTTTTACAATTGGGACACTAAAATTAGAATAAGTACCTGGATATACATTAAAGACGGTAGGTCCTCCAATACCGCAATCAAAAGCAGCTAATGCAGCTTCAAATGTTGGGTAATTTTTAGGTCCTACAGGTCCACCAATAGAGTATGTTCCATTTAAACCAACACAAATAGTTAATCTGATAGTATCATTTTCCGGCCAATTATCATTAGGTATTGGAGGGGCTACGCGAATTGTTAAATCGTATGTACCCGGACTTGGAATTATCCATGGTTGTGCGAGTGAAAATATTTGTTTTGAATACGATTTACTTAAAATTTGAAGTGAAAATTCTTCTGGAGTTGTAAATGAACCATTATTAATTCTATAACTTAATAATATTTTATTTCCATTTAACGAAAGTAAACCATCATTCTTTATTACAACAGGTAATATATTACTACCTTCTTTTGGTACAAAGTTCTTTTCTAAACCAAATACTTCTAAATCCACCGCACTTCTTATAACCTCATCTGCACCAATATCAGGCATTTCTGGATCTCTTGGTTGATTTTCAAAATCTAATAAGATAAATGGTAGTATGTATGCTTTACGAATTAGTTTTCTGCTATCAATTCTTAAATTAGATGCTGATGCAAAATCGGGATTAACATTTAATGAATTTTGGTTTTTACCTGTTGAGGTCTTTATTGTTGCTAATGAACTTCTAGATGTACCAGCAATAATTGCTAAAGAAGTCCCTGAACCTAAGAAATAATCATTAAAATTCATTGTGTCAACACTCGTCAAATCTCTCAAGATAAACGATGTGGCTCCACCAATGGCATAAAATATATTATTTTTAACTTTCATTTTTGTAGTCGGTAAGGTCGCCGAATTTTCGATAACCATACATGCATTATCCTGAGTAAATGGTGCATTATAGTATATTGAATTATGATAGAAATGTAAGTTATTGCTAAACTCAACATGTATACCTCTTGAATAAGCAGTTTTTGCATTACCCATTATCATATTATTATATACATATCCAGCGGCTCCACCTGTTATTCCGTATAAAAATATTCCGAAGGTTCCATAGTCTTTAATTACATTACTATGATAACTAAAATTACCCGAAGCGAATCTAACACGAATACCAAATTGTGCCCCAATTGGATCAATTCTACAATTAATAGTATTTGATGCAATTAATGGGATGTTATGATATACAACATCGATTCCGCTCAAACATTTATAAAATTTATTCCCTGTTATTTTATAACCTTTAGAAGGAATAGCTGAACTTTTACCAGTTAATTTAATTGCAAAAGAACCACCATAAAAAGTATTGTTAGTAATTGTATTGTAATTTGCACAATTATCTCCAATAGTTGTATTGTTAATATCAGATGCTACTATACCTATCGTATTTCCGTTAAAAATTGTAAAAATAGAATCTACTTTTATAACACAACGATTAATAGTATTGAATTCAGAAGGCTTTTTAGTATCTCTATTGTAAGTAAATTGAATAACGGATGCAAACTGATTAGAAGCAGTAATTACCTTATCATTTTCTATCGTTAGATCTTGTAGAGTGTAATATGAACATCCTTCAAAACGTATAACCTGATTGCTATATAAAGTATTGTCGCCACCATCAACAATATGAACATCGCTTGCTTTACCAGTTTCTGATTTAAAAACCACAAAGTTTTTTGCCGAGGCACCTACATATGGTTTTAAAACTAAATTTTCTGGGTAAGTTCCCGGACGAATATTGAAAGTAACTCGACCAATTACCTCAGAGTTTTGAGCCAACAAATCAGATATTGCTTTTTGAATCGTTTGGTAATTCGCATTATTACCACCAATAGTGTAAATACCACTAAAATACTTTTTTTGCGCACTTGTACTTAATGCAACCAAACTAAATAAAAAAGCAAAGGCAATACTATATAACTTCTTATTCATTATTTATTGTTTTATACTTACTAAAATTACTTATCTAATTATTATAAATCTACCGTTATAGCGCTTATCCCCTGCTTGCAATACAAACATATAAGTACCTTCTGCTAATTCACGATAATCCATCTCCACAACATGTTTTCCTGCTTGAACAGATTCAACAAAGTCTTCTCTTATTAATCTGCCAGATAAATCAAACACCTGAATATTTACATCTTTCTCTGTTTGCATATCCAAACTAAACTTCAACATAGAAGTAGTTGGATTTGGATGCACATTAAATAATTCCTTATCTGTAGATGCACCTATTGATCCAACAATCGTAGGAACAAAAATACAATTACTATCATTCGATCCAATCACATCATCAAATAACTCGGTAGTTGCACAAATGTCAAAGTAAACTGCAGAATCAGGATTTATTTTATAGTTAAACTGATATTCTTTTGTCTGTCTTCCTAACAATGGAGTGGTAACATTCATCGTCTCTTTAATTTTTCCATTTACTTTTAGGTAAACTTTATAAGTAGACGCAGTTAAATTACCATAATTTGTTACAGCAACTTGTACTGGAGTTAAGTCTTTCACTGCAATTCCATTCAAAGGAGTCAAGAAATTAGACACTCCGATATCTGAAGTATCTTTCGATACCACAATGATTGTTAACGTATCATTATAATTGTTGAAATCATTATTTACAAACTGTCCAGATTGAGTTAATTTCTTAATTTCTGTATACGCTTTTAGAGTGTGTGGTCCAGCTTGTCTAGTTTGGAATTTCTTAGCAAAAAGAATATTAATAGTTGAGTCAAATTTCACCGGTTGAGTATAATTTTTCACCACTGAATCAATGAGTACACCATCAAAAGTATATTTCACTTTTGCAGTATAAATATCGGCTCCAATATTTTTAATTTTTACAGCTACTTGTACTTCATCTTTAAATGATGCATTATCTATAGGTGTAATAAATTCAGTAACAGCTAAGTCGAAACCAGGGAAAAACTCATCACAACCAATATCAGGTGTATTTGAATTTCTACTCTCGTTATCAATATCTGTAAGCACCAAATCCTTAGGGAAACCTGAACCATCCAAATAAGAATAATTTACGTGTAAGTCCTTATTTGATCTAAACATTGGGTCGAAAGATGCTGTATCATTTGGACCTTTAGGTGATTTACTTGCGTTAAATGGTGAGTTACCGCTGTTTTGAAGTCCTAATGACTCTAAATTTGAACAAACTGTTTCATTCCATTGTGCTAAGTTAGTACCACGAGTATAAAGCAAATTCGCATCTGCATCGTTAAATTCATTTACACCATCTGTAGATTTTTGGAATTTAAACGCATACCCTGTTCCATAATTAACAATTATATTATTATAAATATTTAAACTATTAGAGCGTAAAACATTTAACGCCGCTGCTGTATCATTTAAACCGTCATATAAAATAGAGTTGTTAATAATTTCAATAAAACCAGATGAATTAACTCCTTTACTTGGGAAAGCACCAGTACCTTTAATAAGCATCCCCGCTTCATTTTTCAAATTATCTGAAACAAACCCTCCAGCAATCATATTGTTAGCGATTAACCCTCTAGAGATAGTTCTACAACTATCCATACTGAATCCAATATTTTGTGCATTAACAATTTTATTTCCTGTGATGATAAAGTCAGTTAAAGCACCATAAATATTCATTCCCACATTATCCACATTTCCATCTCTCATATAAATATCATTGTTACTTATACTATCCACTTGTGAATATAAGATGTCTATTGCCGAGGTGTAATTTTTTCTGAATTTATTATTTATAATACTATTACCACCTCCGTATGCATTAGATTTCGAACCTAAAAATCTAATACCAAAAGCTCCTCCAAAAAATTCACAGTTTCTCACTGTATTGCTATTCGCAAAAGAAGGATCTGTAAAGGCAATCTTTCCAGAACCCAATACACCTACTAGTGTATTTATCACAGCTGTAGAATCAAATATGAAAAAACAATGCTCAATTAAATTATGGTTTGCTGTGTCAGATAGATGAATTCCAGATGCCCTAGCTTTTGCTTTACTAGCGAATGTTAGATTTCTAAATGTAATATACCTTGTACCATCTAATCTCATTACATGATGTTCATTTTCATCCGTAGTATTTGCATACTCAAGAACAACATCTTTTGGATTTCCTGTTAATGATTGGAAAACAACAGTTGTATCTGAGTTAGTATGTAAAACTGGAATTGAAATTCGTTCATAATAATTACCTGGTGAAATATTAAACACAACTGAAGAATCAAACCCGCAAATTAAAGCAACAACTGCTTGCTGTATTGTTGGGAAATCTTCAGTGCCATTTTTACCAATTGTATATGTGCCTTTTTCTAAGCCAACACACAAATCTTTACATAATGATTCATATGCAAACACTGTATCATTTGCTAACCTACAATCTGGCGCAATTCTAACACACAATGGTATTACGATGAAGTTTGTTTTAGCATGTTTTAATTGGAATGAAAATTTCTGTTGATCATACCTTCCTTTTAACTCACTTAAAAGAACGGTCTGTCTGCCAATCCATGTTTTCCCAGAATCCAAAGAATACTCTAAACAGATAGATTTAGTACTTAAATCTGCATTTCCATCATTCAAAATATTAACACTAAATGTGTTAATACCATAAACAGCTTTAGTATTGACGATATTAAATAAACTTACATCATTCTCTTGTCTTTCATATTCAATAGAACCAATATCTGTAACTCTTGGGCTTCTTTTACGATTGTTATAATCCCTAGAAATACCTGCAACCACAAGTCCTTTTTTATCAAATCTTAACGTATCTGGATCTGCAAGATTCATATCAAATTCACTTACAAAACCAGGTTCCATATTATAAGAACTCAAATCTTTTGAAGTATTCAACTGCCAAATTCCGAAATTCTTTTGATCGGCAGATGTTTTATAAAATGCAAATCTTGTATTGTATCCAGTAAAGTATGCATTATGTTCAAACTCCGAAGTTGGATCGGTAGAATTAAAATAGATAACATATGGCTTTTGAAGGAATCCAGGAACCGAGTCAACCTTAATAATATTATTAACCAAATTAATATTAACAGGGGCAATATCTTCAGTGGTGGTTCCACCTGTTTCCTGATCAACAACAGTTATCGTTTCTTTTGCAACATTAATCGCAGAAACAAATCCATTATATCTAATAGAGTTGTAGTAGATACCAATATTACTTGAACGTTTAATTAAAATTGCTGAAGCTGTATCTGCAATAGAAGTCCCGAAATTATGTGTTATCCAATTGTTAGATACAATAAGTCTATTATTCATAAAGGCATCAATCCCATATAAATTAATACCAATCTGTTTAGAATTTATTAATCTATTAGCGTTTATAATACCTCCTTCTCCTGCATATTTATAAGAAATAGACATACATGCAGGGGATGAAATAGCACGAGGTGTTAACTTATTAAATGAAATACTTTTTATTGTATTGTTTATAGAATACACACCAGATTGCCAGTAATCGCTAATAGTATTACTATCTATTGAGTTATCGTAATCCAAATCTATTAAAGACGCACCCAACATTGCTACGCCAGAATATCCACCAAGTAATTCATTTTTTACGATTCTGTTTCCATGACCACTTTTAGAATTGGATTGTATATCATTAATATCTAATTTGGTGCTGGATGTAAATGCTATTGGAAAAAAGAATGCTGTAGTAGCTGTATTACTAACTTCAATTTTACATCCTTCTATGATATTTCCATTAGAGTTCTTTGTGAGATGAACACCCGTACCAAAATTTGGTCCTGTATTTTTAATGTTAAGGTTTAATAATTTGACAAAATTAGAACCATTGAATCTCACAGTATAATGTAATTTCGCATTATCTCCTACTGGGGTTACTGGTTGTTGAATTACAACCTCTGTGTTTAGGGTTGTACCATATGGCTGAAGTGTTAAAATCGGCGAATCTAGATTTATCAAATATTTAGGGATTAACAATCTTTCTAAATAGGCTGTTGTAGAGGGTTTAACATTAAACCAAGTATCATCTGCAATTCCACAATATACTTTATCGAAAGCATTTTGAATAGAAGGGAAGTATCTGGTAGTGTCGGTTCCAGGCAAATAATTTGTTCCAAAACCAATATAGAAATGTCCTTCAATTCCCGTACAAATATTAACACATTTTTTGTCGTTCGCGTAAACAGTATCTTGAGTCAATCCGGATATTTTTTCAACACACACATCATAATATCCTCTACGCGGAACACTTACTCCAGTTTTAAATTTATAAATCTGAAGATCTCCCGTTTTTTTCATTGTTAATGTAACTGTATCTTGAGAAACAAGGCTAAATCCATTTTCAACATCTTCCACTTTACATTTTAACACCACTTTTATTTTATCTAAAGAATACCTTCCTCTATTTCTTAATACTACTTGAATATAATTAGGTTTTAAAGATGATAATAAAGGATTGCGTATTTTATTTATATCTAAATCATAATTAGCAACCGTAAACTCATCACAGCCAATATCTGGTGTTTTAGTTTTTCTTGAATCTTTATCTATATCATCCAATATATCTTGTCCTCCGGCTGCTTTACTTTCTACAGTTAAATCATACGTGTGGAAATTGTAAGGCAATTCTTCAAACATTAATGGCAAACCAAGGGATTTACGATCTCTTGATCCATTACCAGTAGAATTTTTAAATTTAGTTAATGCTGATAATGGTGATTCTGAAAGTTGAGAAAAACCATAAGAGGAAGTAGTGGTATTTTGTTGTGTTTTTCTTACTCTTCTAATTAAAATTAGAGGTGTGTTTTTATTACTATACCAAGTATAATATAAGTTATTTTCAGACACAACTAAACCATTAGCACCATTACCACTAAAAGTATAGTAATCTAATGGAATTGCACCATTTCTAGAATAAAGTATATTATTCAACGCTTCAATATCTGTATTTGTTGAGTTAACAACTAAACATCTTGCTTGTGTAGGGTTCTGATCTGTAGTAGAACCAGTAGTTGCTCTAGGAGCATCCATATAAATAGTATTGTGCAAAATAGAAATTGCCAAAGACGTATTTAAATATATACCTGATGTTGCAGAGTTGAAGGTAGTAAATCCTCCACCAATCATATTATTACTTACAACGAAAGTAGATTTCTTTGCTCCGATATTTTTATTCCCTAAACATTGAAATAATTGAATACCCTGATAAGTTATATCGTAAATCTTATTGGATGAAATATCGTTAGAGTAAACTCCTCCTCTATCTCCAAGGTTCTTAGCATAAATTCCAAAAGCATTAGCATCCATACCAAATTTACCCGCAATTATATTTCGAAGTACTTTCGTATCTGAATATTCTAGATAAACTCCTGCTTTATGAAAACTTGTTATTGTATTTCCTTCAATAACATTTCCCAAATCTCTTTTGTCGGTATCTGTTCCAAACATTGCTACACCATAATAACCACCAAATATTTTATTATTTAAAATGGTATTATTAGAAGCATTTGAAGCATATTGTCCTGTAAATAAAGTACCCAATTTTGTAGCAACAACACACGCTAAACTTGTAGGGAAAATAGTTTGTGTGGAGTCTATTCTAATAATATTATTTTTAAGCGTATTAAATTTAGAATTACCTGCAAACTGTACACATGTTCCATTTGCAATACTTCTACTTTCAATTGTTAAATCTCTGATGGTAATATATTGAGCATTGTTAAATAATATGGTAGAATGGTTTTCTGCAGTACCATTTGCATAAGTCAACTTTGTTGAGAATACGTTATTTTTAGATTTAAAAGTAATGGTGTTAGTGGTAGATGAATTTCTAATTTTCCACAGATTTATTTGTTCATCATAGGTACCATCTGCAATCTGAATCACCGTTGGACCAGATACACCACATTTCAAATAGTCATATACTTCTTGAAAACTATTGTAAGTGGTGTCGTTTTTCTGAGCTAATGGGTCTATGGTAAATAACCCTTCTAATCCCACACAAACATCTACCACAATAGAATCATTCATTAATCTATTATCGCCCAAATTACTTCCTTGAACAAAATAAACCGTTAATTTAAATGGTTCATAATTATTTCTAGTAATGTAAAATGGTGCTGTAACTGTTTGAGTTTGCGTTTTAAAATAACTGGACAAAGCATACGGCATAGAAATATACTCTTCTTCACCTAATTGATCAACGCCATCTATTTTATACTTAAAGAATAAACTTTTACTTCCATTCCCCTGCCCTTGCCAACGTACCGTAATTTTCCATGCAGTTGGTTTTTTGTATCTAAACACATCTGGAGTTACACCGATAATGGCATAGTCATTTCCTCCAGGACCGTACTCATCACATCCAATGTCTGGTATATTTGCATTTAAAATACCATCGCGAATTTCTCCATCGTAATCAAATTGAGCTTGAGATAAGGCAGCTGTACTTCCTTTTTGATCTAGTTCAGTAGTTAGTGTATGTAAATCTGAATTTGAGAAAAACTGAGGATCAAGAGATAAAGAGTTTTTATCTCTACCAGTTGCAATCATAAATTCACTTGGTTTTACTCTAGCAAAACCTGCATACCAAGCAAAACCACTAAAGTTGTTTGAGTTAGTATCTAATTGAGCAACAAAAATATCATTATTATCAGATGCTATAATTGGATTTGTAGCAGAACCACTATAGTAAGCATATCCTTTATTAGCATTGTAAAAAATATTATTATAAACATATACGTTTCCAATGCTCGGAGAACCGTTAATATAAAACGATGTGGTATTATCAACCGTATTTGTTTTAGAAGGAGCATCCATTAATACAGAGTTGAAAAATATATTAGCCCACCCCACACCATTTAAATATAACCCAACCGGTGTTTCTGTAATATTAAATGTATTAGTTGTATTGCTATAGTTATTAAAGAAACCACCCGCAATCATGTTATTATTAATATTCACATATTTATTTGTTGGTGTACCAGTTCCTACAACAGAACTTAAGTACATACCATACTGCCCTGCATCCGTTACATAATTTCTAATAACTTCTATGTTACCAGGAGAAACAGTATTTATATTTGATAAATAATAACCAGTTGATTTTACATCAGCAGAAGGTCTAAAATATACTTTGTTCCCCCTAACTTTAGCATTTGTAGAATTGTTTACATAAATTCCATAAAAAGATGATTGTTGAATAAGATTGCTATCTATTTGAGATAAAGTATCCCTTGAAGATGAGGAACCAAATAATACTATTCCATAATATCCACCAGAAATTTTATTTGATTTTAAAGTTAAGTATTTTGCAGATCCAGATGCTGGAGCAGAAAGTGCATAATTAATATTTGAAGCACCCATTGTTCCGCCTAAAATTCCTGCAAATCCCTTCCCATTTGAAATAGAATCTACTGTAATTTCACAATTTCTAATGATACAATTATTAGCACCATTAGTAAGTTGAACACCTATACCAGTAATAATATTTCTATTTACAATTCTAAGATTCTTTAAGGTAAGTTTATCTATACCATTAAGTTTAACTGTAATTTGTTGAGCTGATTCTGAGATTAAAATAACATCTCTTTTTCCCGAAAAACTTTCAAATGAAATATTCTTAGCACCATTTGGAAAATAAACAGATAAAGCGTCGATATCAATATTGTCAACATATGATCCAGTTTTAACTCGGAATATAATATCATTACTCAAGCCATTATACACTAATGCATTTACTGCAGATGAGAAATTTTTATAATCTGCACCAAATAAACCTATCGTTTTAACTCCACCAGTTAATGGTGAACCAAATGTTGCAGATACTGTATCATTAGCAGGATTAACATCAGACGAGGTGTTATTAATCTCTTTCACATATGCTTCTACAGTATTATTAAGTGCATCTACATATGTAGTACTAATAGTAAAAGATCCTGATGAAATTTGTAATGTGTTACTTGCTGCAAGTAAGTTTATTGCTTGGGTTACATCAGCTTGTGCAACACCATTTATTTTCCACCCAATTTTAACACTAGTAATAGTTGCATTTCCAAAATTTCTTACAACAACTCTCAACGTTTTAGTAGCTCCTGTATGAGCTGCACCAACTGGCGAAGTAAATACAGTTAAGCCTGCATCTAACGCTTGAGATTTCGCTTGACTTGTAAAAAACAGAAATGCTATCGATAAAATACCGATAGCTAATCTAGAATTTTTATGAAAATTCTTGGTAATATTCATATGTAGTTCTGTTATTTTATTTAATAATATCTATTGTACCTGATTGTGATCTAGCTCTTGATTCTAATGTATAGAAATATGTTCCTGAACCTAATCCGTCTGCTTTCCATTCAAAAGCCGGATCAGAAGATTCAAATACTATTTTACCCCATCTATTAAATATTGTAAACTTAAATCCTGGGTCGCAATACACTTTGTATTGATTGATGATGCTATACGTATCATTAATTTTATCATCATTCGGACTGAATACATTTGGAATTGGATTTGTTAAATCTGTATTCGGTATTACTTTAAATTTAATTGTAAATCCTTCTTCTGGTGTTTTACATGGAGGGTTAGAAGTACTAAAGAATACGGTATAGGCGCTATCTCTTATTTGATCACAACTTGTTTCCCATTTAAAAGTTGCTAGCCCCTCTCCAGTTACACTTGTTTGTTCGAATGTCGCTAAGTTTCCAGAAATACCAGAATACACATCTCCCGATGTAAAAATTCCAACTGAGTCGCCTGGTAAAATACTTCTAGATATTAAATCTAATAGGAATTTCTCTCCAGCTACTAATTCTATTGTTGTATCTCTTCCTGATGTGAAATTAGGAGCTAAGTTTGGATTTCTAAGGACATATAATTTGAATGTATGACGTGCTGAATCTTGAGGATTTCTACATGCACCATCCCATGCTCCTACTTTTATTAAATACGGTTCATCGCGAATTAAGCTACAATCTCCAAACCAACTCATCGTAGTCTTTAATGTATCTGCACCTAATCCATTTACCCTTGAAACTACTGGTTTCGGTAAATTAAATGGAATATTGGTATATACAGTATCAAGTGTAATGTATTCTCCAATCGTGGTGTCTAATACAGTTAAATTAATCGTAAATGTTTCTCCTGCATATATGGTATCCACTGTTTCGGGTGCACTACTGAACGTGAATTTAGGAATATAATTCGCACGCTCTCGAACAGTAATATTAAACGTTAAGATATTTTTTTCCGGATTCACACACTCATTATCTCTTGCTACTACTCTTGCTATATAAGGTGTCGTTCTAATATCTAAACATGTTGTATTCCAATTTAATTCTGCGCGTGCAGAATCTTTGCCTGCTGCTGGTACTACAAAGGCTATGTTTTGTACTACCGATGGATTCGCAATTTCTGATGTTTGATCTAAGGTAATGTACACCGAATCGAATCGTTGATTGGT
>CALRIM020000093.1:0-12388 GCA_943360385.1 Rhizobium sp. Q54
ATTAAAGTAGAGTCTGGTTTATTTTTTAGATAAATTTGATAACCTGTTTCATGTACATCTACTTTCCAAAATGTATTAATTTGATCGTACACTTTAGAAACTATATCTACTTCACCTAAAATAATATTGTCTTTAAAATAAACATCTGTAGATTCATTTTTAAAGGCAAACTTCATTCCAGGAATCGCTTCTTCGAAAACAGGAGCAGTAGTATCCTTAAAATTCTCCATGTAATACAAAGGATTATCGAAAGTCCACCAAGAACCTGTCCATTGAGCACCCGAATCTACAATACGCGCAAAATGGCAATGCACAAACCCAGTTACAGGAAAATCTACCAACTGACCAATCACTTCGCCTTCTTCAACGGAGTCGCCAACGGTAACTGGAATAAGGCTTTGGTCTAAATGGGCATATAAATATCCTTGAGAAGAATCGGAAATATTTTTATTTGCAATAGCAACTCTCCAATGAAAATCGCCACTAGTGGTAAGCACTGCTTTTACATACCCTTTTTTCACCGATTGTACATTTTGCAGATAGGTACCAAATAAATCTACACCTGGATGTAAATAAGTATCGCCAGGAGAATACTCTTGAATTTCGTTATATGAATTTCCAATAGCCTGATAGCTGGAATCGCCTGTGAAATCTAATGGATTGAGAATTGATTCGTTATCGAGCGCTTTAAATTTATTTGGCAATTTGTCTATTGACTTTTTATTCGCCGCTATCATTCGCGGATACTTCACTATTTGTGTGGGTTGAACATCCGTAAAATTTACAGTATTGTACAGGGTAAATGTATACTCCGTAGGGCTTGTTTCTTTTTTAGATATATAACAATTGTCGTTTGAAAATTTGACATCAAAAATAGAAGTTGAAGAATGAAACACTTCTTTAAATTCATTTTTAACGATAGCATAAATACTATTTTTACTGATGAAAAAAGGCATATTATGATGTTGAATAACATCATAAACTAATGAATTAAAATTTCCTACTAATCCATCGCAATGCATCGTATTATCAGAGGTATTCACATAAGATAGACTTCCATTATTATGTACTACAAAAAGTGTTGACGCATTAAAGTCTTGTTCTTCAAAAGAAACTAAATTTAATACAACAACCACTCCCCTATTATAAAACGCTGCAAAATTTTTATTGTCAGATAACTTTACATTGATAGTTTGATTGTATTTCTTGTGAAATATTTCTGTTCCATTTTTTGAATACGCATAAACTTGAGAAACTCCATTTTCATAATTTCCATCTACTGTTAAAAATCCATTCGCAGTTTCGAACAATGCATTTCCTTTAAACTTTTTATGTTGAAAATCTATTTCAAATGCATTATTAGTCATGTTCACGGTGTACTCCAATTTAGATTGTGGAATAATGATGTGACCAGCTTTGTTGAGCGACTGTGCGAAGATTGCTATCGGGAAAAGGAAAGCGAATATTGTTGCTAATGTTTTCATAATTCAAGGTAAATAAAATTAGCCAATGTGCCAATTCGAACAATTTGAACAATTTGAACAATTCATTAATTTGAACAATTCATTAATTTGAACAATTGGTGATGGACGTAAGACTATAGACGTAATACGTTGGACGTAATACGTTGGACGTAATACGTTGGACGAATTTTTAGTACATTTGTGCCATGAACATATTCTACGAAGACAACCACCTTATTGCTATTAATAAACCAACGGGAACGCTTGTGCAGGTGGACCAAACGGGTGATGCTTCACTAGAGGTATTGGTAAAAGATTACATCAAAGAAAAATACAATAAACCAGGTGAGGTGTTTTTAGGAGTGATTCATAGAATTGATAGACCAGTGAGTGGCTTAGTTTTAATGGCTCGTACGAGTAAGGCATTGGAACGCATGAACAATGCTTTTAAGGATCGAGAGGTTCAGAAAACATATTTAGCAGTGGTTAGAAATAAGCCTGCCCAAGAAGAAGGCAAACTTGTTCATTGGCTCACTCGCGATACTGTTAAAGGTGTAACAAAAGCTCATAACAAGGAAGTAAATGGTTCTCAACGCGCGGAACTTTCTTATAAATTATTATCGGAAGTAAACGGATTTTATCTATTAGAAATAAAACCAATAACCGGAAGAACACATCAAATTAGAGTACAGCTTTCTACCATGAATTGCCCCATAGTTGGCGACAATAAATACGGGTATCCTCGAGCAAATAAAGACAGAAGCATTTGTTTACATTCCTATAAACTCGCCTTCAACCACCCTGTAACCAAAGAGCGGATTGAACTGAAGGCCGATTTACCAATGGATGCTTTCTGGCAGAAGTTTGTTTAATTGTGAGTTATTTCCCAGATACACGATAAGCTGGATTCTTTATAAAATCATAATCGTTTAGGGTATTTAAAAATGCTACTATTTTTCTTTTTTCAATATTAGTAAATACCTCTTTACCCTCATTTGAATGGATTCTGGAATCTAAATTAAAAGAAGCATGGGTTTCTTTTGAATAGAAGTCGATAACCTCCTCTAGCGTTTTAAATCTACCATCATGCATATAAGGTGCAGTATATTTCAAATTACGTAATGACGGCACTTTAAATCTACCAATATCTGTTTGTTTAAGAGTGGTATAGTATAACCCTTTATCTGAAAATAAATTACCTGAAGTAAAGGAATCGATACCATTATTTGAAAAACTTAAATTTGTAGTAAGTGCTGATCCTTCTGTAGTATGACAATGCATACATGCAACACTATAGGATTGATCATTCAACAATTCATAGCCTTCATATTCATCTTTAGTGAAACTTGCTTTTTTTGCCAAAACCTTATCAAACTTGGAGTTATCGGATATTAAAGTATTTAAAAACTGTGCAATGCTGTAAACAACATAATTACTATCAATTCGGTTAACCTTGTATATAGATTTAAATTGTTCAAGATACTCTTTATCATTATTTAATCTCCCAAGAATTAATTTCCAATTCGAACCCATTTCATTAGCTGTCATAATGGGGTGTGAAATCTGTTCTTCAATACTTCTTACCCTTCCATCCCAAAAAAAGGAATTATACCAATTCAAATTAAAAAGTGGCAGGGTATTTCTAGTTAGTATTTGATTATTCACCCCCAAACTAAACGATTTATTATCTCCGAATGCAAATTCAGGTTTATGGCAGGATGCGCAAGCTATACTTGAATCAACACTCAATTGTCTTTCGAAAAATAATTTTTCGCCAAGTGAAATTCCAGCTTTAGTTATAGTATACTTTTGTGGATAACGGAAATCAGGAAACCCCTTTTTGTTATTATATCTCCAAGTCTCCTCAGAATTGAATGACGTAAATATTATCAAAAAGAAAAAATAAAAAAAAGCAATTTTTTTCAATGCCTTATAAATACTTTATGTGTTTTATTTTTATTAGCTGTTTTAGATTTCAAAAGATACGTACCCTCTGGATAATTTGATAAATCCAGCGTAATTCTTTTTCTATTGGGGTTATAAGATTCCAATAGCTTCGCATTGAGATCATAAACCTCAACAGCGGTAATAGTACTATTTACTCCATCATAAGTCGTTTCTAAATTAACAATACCAGAAGTTTCGGTTGGAAAAGCAACAATACTGTTTTTTGTTTTTGTTTCTGTGGTAACCGTATGCAAAAAACTTGGGGAAACAATAAAATTATCAATCATCATTCCGTCTTGATTTGATTGAATAGTATCTGAACTAAAAACAAACTTTATCATCAAACTATCAATAAGTCCCCAGCTAGTATTATTTATATTTAGACATAACCATATGTCGCGCCAAACACTATCTGTACCACTAAATGCCCCATTCATTGTTTTGGGATTTGCGAACACATTTGCTTGATCAAATCCATAAAAATTATATATCACTCCATTCCAAGATGAACTAAACGCATCATTCCATGTATGACCAGAATCAACAGAAACCAATACTTCTACAAAATCTTTTCCTACTTCTAAATCTAATTTCTGTGTCCATCTAATTGCATAAAAATTAGCAAATATAGACCACAAATTCCCAACCGATAAAACCACATTGGCATGTAAAGAAGTGTCATAAACATTTATGGTATCAGAAATCAATACATTAGGAATGGTATTGGCCACTTTAAATTTATTTTTATTCGGCTTCCCAACCTGCCAAGTTTTCGCTGAAATGCTATCAATCAAAACTTTTATTTTATCAGTATCAGATGGCAATGGCTCAAAATATTGGTTATATTCATTCCATTGCGAATGACTTAGCTGAGCAGAAAAGATTAAAGTTAATGCCAATAAAAACCTAAATGTAATTTTCCTTTTCATGGTGATTAATTTAATACAAATTAATAAACTTTTATTATTAAACAAACATAAAGGGTTAGGGGACAATTATTCTCCCTATACTCAATACTTACTATTCACCAGAAATTCGTATAATTGTTGCCTCAACAACAACCTAATGAAAAAAGTTATTTTATACATCGCTTGCAGCATCGACGGCTATATTGCCGACTTAAACGACGACCTTTCCTTTTTATCAGTAGTAGAAAAAGAAGGTGAAGATTATGGTTATTCAGAATTTATAAAAACCATCGACACGGTTATATTGGGTAGAAAAACATACGACAAAGTATTAACCCTCGTACCTGAATTCCCACATGCCGATAAAGAAACATTTGTTATTACCCGCACCCCAAGAGAAAATACAGGAAAAACATTATTCTACACAGGAGCATTACCTTCTTTAATCAATGATTTAAAGTCGAGAGAAGGGAAAAATATTTTTGTAGATGGTGGTGCAAAATTGGTAAATGAATTATTAAAATATAAACTCATCGACGAAATGATCATTTCAACTATTCCCGTTTTATTAGGCGATGGTGTAAAATTATTTCACAATGATATTCCAAACACAAAATGGAAATTGGTTTCTTCGAAGTCGTTTGATACAGGGTTAGTGCAGACGCATTACATGGTTGCTGGTAACTAGTAACTGGTAGTTGGTAGTTGGAACAAAATGAGCACGACCTGTCCCGATTTATCGGGACGAGCACACGAGCAACGACTTAATTTTGCGAGAACTCTGTACTCAACTTATATCTTACAATTCTACCATTGCCAGTATCGCATATGTACAAAGTACTTCCGTAATAGGCTACTGCTGTTGGTCTGCGGAATTGTTTCGGACCAGAACCTGTTCCACCAAAAGAAACTTTAATATTTTTCTTTGATGAATATCCAGCTGGTGGTGGAACTCCTTCTAAACCTGTAAGTGTAAATAAATACACCGAATCTTTAATAGCATCTGTTACGAAAATATAATTACTTCCATCTCCAGCAATGGTAATTCCTTTAGGCGCTGAAAACTTATTTGGGGTGTACATAAACCCATCTGCTTTCGATGTATCTTGACCCGCAAGTGATGTATTTAATGAATATGATGAACCAAATTCAGAAGATTCATATCGAATGTATTGTGCTTTAATGGTAGTACTATTAGAAAGAGATGTAAACAAGAAATCCCCCCCTTGCTTTACAATATTACTTTGTGGAGCTTTTGCTAAAGTTGAAATAGCAAATGGTTCTTTGAAGTAATCTGAAATTAATCCTTGCTCGGTACTAACACTTATATTACTTACAAATTTATCGTTTTGATTAAATACTAAAACAGAATTATCTGGACCACCTATTTGCGATGGATTATTGGAAGGTCCTGAACGTGTTAGGTAATACGAATTATCGGCCATAATACTTATACCATGCAAGTGAACAGCAGAATCGGAAGTTGTGAAACTTGTTTTGAAATAAAAAGGATGAACAACGGTTTTTACAATGTTCGCAGTATTTAATCCGTACCCAATACTATTAATTAATTTAAGGCGATATAAGGCATCAAGTGTATAGTTAACCCCATTGATAACCGTATCTTTAGTTCCTAGCACCAAGAGCTCTAAACTCCTATCCATTGCCAATGCTTTTGCATTTGGAATGCTTCTCTCTCCCACCTTTCTTCCAGATTGATCGAAACAAATAACCTTCCCTGCATTCTTATCAGCAATATAAATTAAATCATCATACCCAACTGTAATATCAACAGGAGAACCAGTTAATTTTATTTCTGGCAAAATTGGGACGAATGCAATTGGTTTTTCATCGTAATTTGGAACGTCGATAAATCCTAAATCTGTTTTATCGCCAAAAGGTTTCTCACAAGCCGAGAAAATCGACGTGAATACTAATAAACCTAAGATAATTTTCTTCGTGCTCATCTTATCTTCCTTCTTTATTTAATGAAAATTGTAATCCAATTTGCTGAGCAAATCCTAAATATGGATGAGGGTCTGCAGCATAATCAATGCGCAATGGATGACGACCAGCACGAGTGCGAAGGCCTAGTCCAAATGTTGGTATGGTTGCGTCTTTCACCCCTATTTTATATCCTGCTCTTACCGAAAAAATATTCATCCAAGCATACTCCACTCCTAATCTAATATTTTCCGAATTATCATTCGGATGGTGTAGTTCTGCTGCAACTAAAATACTATTACGTGCATCTTTATACGGCACTAATGACAAGCCCATTTTAAATAAAGTTGGTGCTGCGTAATTATTAATATCCGGATTATTACTACTAAATGTGGTTAGCGCTTTTGTTTCACCATCTATTTTAGTATTCACACCAAAATTATTTACCATTACAGCAAAGCGTAAATCTTTAAAATCTGTTTTATATAAAAACCCTAAATCAATTACACCCGAATGAACAGTGTATTGATCAATTCCTTCGTACACATATTTTACACTCACTCCATAACTAAAATAATCTGAAAGTATTTTAGCATAACTAGCACCCAACGCTAAATTCTGCGTGTAAAAATATTGGCCTGTTCCGCCTGGTTGGAATTCAGTTCTCACTTCCATTGCATCCGAACGGAATGATTGTAAATTCAAACTCCATACACTGTAATTTTTAGTCGGTATAATTGCACTGATATAAGCATTTTGCATATCAGAAAAATACAATGTATTCGATAATGCAAACGACATTTGTTTTACATCCACCATGGTTGCTGGATTGTTGTTTGCCGCGTAAGCGTCGCCTGGCATAGCAATTCCAGTACCAGCCATTGCCGACATTTTGGGGCTATTACTCAATTTTAAAAACGTAAACGCTGCCGTACCTGCACGCTGACCACCAAGATTTGGTATCAACTGCGCTTGTGTAACATTCGCACCAATCAAAATTAAAATCGTTATTAAATATCTATTCATTCAAATTTGAATTATTCGTTTTTCAATTATTCATTTTTTTTCTAGGGCATACGCCCTAGGCTATGCAGGGAAGCTCTACGAGCTTTAACCCTGAATTGTTTTTTTTCTTCAGTCCCGAATGTTGTCCCAATTCATCAGGATGAGCACACGAAAAAACGAGCACACGAACTAAAACTGCCATGTTAATCCCAACATCATCTGTCTTGGAGTTAAATACCTTGCAGGGTTCGTTGGTGGTGCTCCATTATCTTGTGGATCCGGATAATTTGGATCGCGGAAACCATTTGGTAATTGATCACCTAATTCATATGCTTTTCCTGTAACAGGATTTATTATTGCTGCATTCTTATTGTTAAATAAATTCTTCACTTCAAAACTTACGCTTATTAGTTGTCCTTTATTAATTGGAATATCTCGTGTTATTCTTAAATCAGTATTCCACCATGGACTTCCAATTTCCGAGTATGGATTTTTTTCGTCTGCTTCATAAATAGGGCGACCTGTTGCAGCTGTTCCATTTTGGTAATATGGTGTATAACGTAATCCAGATTTATAAGTAGAGGTAAAGAATACTCGAAATTTATTTAAACTAACATTTCCAATTTTTATAGATGTATCTGGTTTAAATATTACTAATAATTTCAAATCCAAAGGTCTGTCCCAAGCTAAGTATTGTTCCACCGTTGGAGACACCTGCCCTGTTTGAAGAATTTGCAATTGCGATTCTTGTGCAGAGTTAGATTTACCTGTTGCAATTTGATAAGCTGCGCTAAAAGTTGCTGATAAATATTTTTGAATTCTTCTATTCAGCGTTACTTCAAATCCTCTAATACGTGCGTAATCTTGGTTAATGCTAAAATTTTTCTCTACAAATCTTCCAGTTTGATCTTTCACTACAATTTTGCGACTTACAATATAATCGAACTTATCGTTGTAAAATGCTGTTGCTGTAATTGCGAAGTTTGAAGAGATTTGTGTTTTAATACCTACCTCATACGACACCGTTACCTCTGGATTTAAATCTGGATTTCCAAGGTTCGCAAGGAAAGATCTATTTTGATAAACTGGGTCTAAACCTGCATATACAAAACGAGGGTGAGGTAATCGGCTTAAATGTCCGTAGTTGAAATACAATACATTATTTTCTGAAACAGGGAACGAAACTCTCAACTTCGGTAATAATCTGAATTTATATCTACGTCCTAATAATTCCGTAGAATTGTTTAAGTAACTTTCTCTTACCGCATCAATAACTGGAGCATTTGGATCGGCAACAGCATTATCTACAAATTTGCCAGGAGCCCAATAGTTTAATCGCAATCCAAGGTTTAAGATAATCCCTTTGTATCGCATTTCATCTTGTACAAAAATACCACCTGTTGCTGGTTTTACTTTCCAAATATCATTACTCTGACCTATACTACTAGAGGCAGTAGTTGTAGAATCATTAAGAATAATTGGTGCTCCAATCCAAGGACGAGTAACATCTACCCATTGGTATTCTTGCTCTTTATGTTCAATACCGAATGAAAAAAAGTTCGCCTTATTAGGAGTATAATTAAATTTTACTTTAAATGTATTTTCTATCGCATAGTGATCATGCCACAAAGTAGAAACTCCTCCATTGTTGTATAAACCAGGGCCAGGATTTACAAAAATTACTGAGTCGTTTGGATTATATACATAAACAGGATCTGATACTATAGATTGTGGATCGTAAATTTGATCGATTGTTGCAGGACGGAATGGACGACCATTTGCATCTGCTCTTAAGTTTGTGAACAAACGAGCGAAAGAAACATCCATCGATAATTTCGAGCTAAACAAATTTAAATATTGAATAATAGTTAAGTTTGATTTGTGAGTATACGTTGTTGCATTATCCATATTCAAACTGAACAGATACTGGTATCCTGGGGTTACTACAGCATTGTTACCGATAATTTGTAATGAACGAGTATTTTGATTGATGTTTAAAGAACTCTGATTTGAAATAGAAAGTTTACGACCAGGTTTAATGTTATAGGTAAGCTTAATGGTATTCGACCATTTGTTATCTTCTCTTGGTGCCCATAAAGAATCGTTGCTTGGTAATAACGAAGAGTGCAATTGTTTCGCAGGAGTTTTAAAAAACTCATCTGTTAGCTCCATATTTACACTCGTAAAAAAAGTAAGTTTCTTTTTAGTGAATGGAACAGGCCCACTCATAGATAAACTCATCATGTCTGTATTCCATTGCGATTTATCATTGAACCCTAAATTATCTCTGTAATAAGAACCACCAAAACGATACCGATCAGAACCTTCACGAATACGAGTTAATACTACACCTGAAGTTCCTTCTCCGTACTCAGCACCTACTCCACCAGTAATTACTTCAATATCGTTAATTGCATTTGCAGCAATCTCCACTCCGAAACCTGTACCAGCCAATGGATCTTGTGCATTTATTCCATCTACTAAATATTGTGTTTCATATACACGGCCACCACGAATTTGTAACCCATCTGGGTTTTGAGATACCCCAGCTTGGTTAGCAACAATACTTTGAACGTCTTTCACGCTCATATCTTTGATATCTTCAGCAGTTACCTTCGAACTCGATTTCCCAGATTCTAAATCAACAATTGTTTTTTGCCCGAGTACCTCTACCACACCAATTTCTGTACTTACTTCTGTTAATTGTAAGTTCAATGTAGTTGCTGTATTTGAAGTAACTTTTACACCATTATAAATTATTTCTTTATATCCTAAGTAAACTACTTTCACAGAATAATCACCAGGTTTTATATTATTGATGGTGAAATTTCCATTGAAATCTGTAGGAACTGCAAAGTAAGTTCCTACCACAGTAACAGTAGCACCTACAATAGTTTCCTTTGTTTTCTTATCTGTTATTTTACCTTTAATACTTCCCGTTTGAGCAAACGTGCTCAGGGTAATTAGGGTAAGGGTTAGTAGTAGTAAAAGTTTCTTCATTCGTTTATATCTCGTATTTCGTACCTCGTATTTCGTATTTCGTATTTCAACTTTGCGCTCTTTGCGATTTCTTCGTGAACTTTGCGAGAAATATTTTCACGCATAGAATGCTAAAGTTTCACTAAGAACACTAATTAGTTTACCATGCAAACTCAGATAACAACACCTTTTCAAAAAACTTCTTCAGCTCATCTTGCTGCCCGTTTCCATCTGCATCTCCTTGAAGTTTGTATAAATCTGTGCTGAAAAATATTTGATTGGTTTGGCTATTTACATTTTGTGTTTTTGCGCAAAGTACTTTTGTATTTGTTACTCCATTAACTCTTCTTACTTGCCCACGATAAACAGTCAATGCGCTCGATTTTAGAAAGAAAGGATCGATAGCATCAGAGAATGTACTCACTTTTAATGTTGGATACCCAACTGCATTTGTTGCATCTGGAACTACTAAAGAATCTGTTGGTAATGAAGCTTTCTGATTAGCATTTGGAAAAGTTTGAAAGCTATCAGCTGGGGTAAATTGAAAAAGCGTTGATGATTTTGGGAATGAGCCTGCTGTAGAAGTAGAAGCATTATTATCAAAATCACTAACAATTAATAATTTTCCTCCATCATTTAAATAATCCTGTAACGCGGTAGATCCATCCTCTAACAACATCCCACTTCCAGTTGCAGAACGAGAATTATCCGAGTAAAAGAAAACCTTGTCGTATAAATTCATTGTTAACAAAAAAGTAGGCTTCCATAATTTAGGAATGTATGCTTTATTCTGACGATAAAAATCGTAGTAATCATACGCTCCATAGACACTTGCCAAGGCTGTTGCATAAACAACATCAGCATTTGGTGTAGTGGAAATGTTAAAGGCATCTAAAACTAACAAATCCGACGTTTTTCTGCGCAAAACAAATGGGTTTAACGAGTCAACAGCACTTTCGGTACCCGATAAATCTTTTGCTTTTACATAAACAACATTTGTTCCGCCTATAATTAATCCACTAATCTTTTTATTTAAATTGATAGAACTTGATCCTGCAAAAACAGATGCATCACTTGCACCATTTATGCTTGGTTGATCTGGAACAAAACTTGCAAAACTAAAATTCTTAGATATGGCAAACCATTTTCCATTGTTAATTTTAATATAAATAGAATCTAATGTATTTATACCATCTAGATCGTTCGCAGTCCATAAAATAGAAAAAACTGAATAAACAGAATCTCCTTTTATTAAATTATCGTCCAATGAAATAGTTGGGGCTGTATTTTTAATAGGGATTTTTAAATAGGCTGGCGTTTTATCTTTATTCCCTAAATTATCAATAGCTCTCACATAAAAATCTACATCAGTAGTATCACTTCCACCTGAAATACTAAATCTAAAAACAGAATCTTGTTGATCGGTAAAAGTCCAGTTAATATTATCGAAAGAAAATTCGTACCCAGTAATATATCCATCCTTATCTTCCCCAGACCATTTCATATCTACAATGGCATTTAAACGATCTGCTCCAGAACGATTAATACTTGATAAAAACAAATTGGTAACTGGATCAGTATTGGGTTTTAGTTCATCTTCTTTTGTACAAGAAATAATGAATATTGAAATAAGAATGCAAAAAAGCATTCCAGCGCTTAGTTTAATCGTTTTTACCATAAAAATAAATCAAGCTAAAATACTTGATTTTCTTGTAGAAAAGAAATTATCTCAAGCTAAAATTATACCCTCTTATTAACCCTAAATTCACATGGTTCAAATAGAAATAGGTGGGAAATAATTTGGAATTTAACCCCAATTCGTAATTGGCTTGAATAGGACTAGAAATATTCTCAGGATAATGTCTGCTAAAATACAATGGCAAATCATAAATAATATCTTGCAAACTGCTCTGATTTGGGTTATTTAGCAATAAAATAAAGGGTAACAACTCATTTGAATGATACAAATTATTAACTATTACCCCATGTTTGAAAACCTCTTGGTTCGTATTAACCCCGCACTCTCCTAAGTCTAAAGAAGGGCAAAATTCTTGAGATTCTAACGTTTGACCAATTTGTCCACTTAGCTTATCTAAGCTATGACGCTCTACTCGTAATAAATTAACAGAATCATAACTAAAA
>CALRIM020000094.1:0-12167 GCA_943360385.1 Rhizobium sp. Q54
AAAACGAGAGGACTTTTTTGTTTTATACATTTTTCGTGAATGCGTCAGTTCGCTAATTCATTAGTTCGTTATTTAAGGATTTCTCTCGAAATAACAATTCTCTGAATCTCAGAAGTACCTTCATAAATCTGTGTGATTTTTGCATCACGCATTAAACGTTCTACATGGAATTCTTTTACAAATCCGTAACCACCATGTATTTGAACGGCTTCAACTGTTGTACGCATTGCAGTTTCTGAAGCGAATAATTTTGCCATTGAACTAGCTTGTGCGTAATCCATTTTTTTATCTTTCAACCAAGCAGATTTTAAACACAACAAGCGGGCAGCTTCTATTTCTGTTGCCATATCCGCTAATTTAAATTGTATTGCCTGATGGTTAGATATTGTAGTACCAAATGCTTTACGCTCTTTAGAATAAGCTAATGCTAATTCATATGCACCGCTAGCAATTCCTAATGCTTGCGAAGCAATTCCGATTCTACCACCTGCTAACGTTTTCATTGCAAATTTAAAACCAAAACCATCTTCACCAATTCTGTTTTCTTTTGGAACTTTTACATCTGTAAACATTAATGAGTGAGTATCCGACCCTCTAATTCCTAATTTGTTTTCTTTCGGACCAACTTCAAACCCTGGCATTCCTTTTTCTACAATTAAGGCGTTAATACCACGGTGACCTTTAGCAACATCTGTTTGAGCTATTACAATATAATACTCAGCGTTGTTACCATTTGTTATCCAGTTTTTAGTCCCATTTAATAAATAGTAATCACCTTTATCTTCTGCGGTAGTACGTTGCATTGTTGCATCAGATCCAGCTTCTGGCTCCGATAAACAGAATGCACCGATTTTTTGTCCAGATGCCAATGGAACTAAATATTTTTGTTTTTGTTCTTCCGAACCGTATGCTTCTAAACCATAACAAACCAAAGAGTTATTTACAGAAACAACTACCGAAGCAGAAGCATCTACTTTAGATAATTCTTCCATTGCTAATACGTAAGAAATAGTATCTAAACCAGCTCCACCGTATTTAGGATCTACCATCATTCCTAAGAATCCAAGCTCACCTAATTTTTTAATTTGCTCAGCAGGAAATTTTTGATGTTCATCGCGTTCTATAACTCCAGGTTTTAATTCATGTTGAGCGAAGTCTCTCGCTGCTTGTTGAATCATTAAGTGTTCTTCAGAAAGTTCGAAATGCATAAAATATTATTTAGCGTTTTTAATTTTATTTATAATGTTTGTACTTGAGTATCCTTCTATAAAATCCATTGTTTCTACTCTACCTCCATTTGCAATTACAATATCGGCACCTACAATTTTATCAATGGTATAATCACTTCCTTTTACTAATATATCAGGTTTTAAAAAATTTATCAACTCAAAAGGTGTTTCTTCGTCAAATATAACTACCGCATCTACAAAAAACATAGAGGCTAACACTTCCGCGCGCGATAATTGATCTTGCAATGGGCGTTCTGGACCCTTAATGCAGCCTACTGAACTATCAGAATTCACTCCAACAATCATTCGATCTGCCAGTGATGCAGCACGCGATAAATAATTTACATGTCCACGATGTACTAGGTCAAAACAACCATTTGTAAACACAACTTTTAGTCCCATGTAATGCCAAATACTTAGCATACTAAGGGCTTCTTCTGCACCTACAATTTTCGACTTTAGTTTTTCTAATTTATCTGTTGTAATTTTCATTTCTTCTTATTGTTTATAAATATAAATAATAAGCTGATGCTTCCAACAACCAATATTGATAATATTTGCGATGAGTGATTTAAAGTTGCGTATGATAATCCGTCGGAAGCATTAATCCCATATACCAATAGTGCTAATTGGATGGCTGCTTCATAGGCTCCAATTCCACCCTGTACTGGTGCCGACATTCCAATTCCGCCAACAGCCATGATAAAAATTCCGGCACTAAAACTCAAATTAGAAGTAGGCTCGATGGCAAAAAAACACAACCATGTAGAAAGGGTGTACATCATCCAAATAAATATAGAATAGAAAATAAATAACCC
The DNA here is from genome assembly GCA_943360385.1 of Rhizobium sp. Q54. Classification (GTDB taxonomy): domain Bacteria; phylum Bacteroidota; class Bacteroidia; order Sphingobacteriales; family Sphingobacteriaceae; genus CAJBVG01. The sequence goes on from CALRIM020000094.1 coordinate 2,048, forward strand.
TTTATTTTCCATTTTATTTACAGATAATATTCCGTCTTTAAATCCTAATAATACGTTCCAAATTTTAGCGTACAATTTATTGTTTAATAATTTTTGATGGTTCTTTTTAATCAAATAAATCATTAGTCCAATTATTACCACTACAAACACCCCAAGTACAAGTGTGGCTTGAGCATTTTGGAACTTATTTAACAAAGGGTCTATGATGTTAGAAAAAAGAAAATTGTGAATAGTATTGTACTCCAGTAGAACTGATACTACAAGTATCCCTAATAAAAATAACACATCAATTATACGTTCAATAATTACTGTACCTACTAACGATTGCATAGGTACTTCATCTGTTTTAGTAAGCATTCCGCAACGTGTAACTTCGCCCATGCGAGGTACTGCAAGGTTTGCCAAGTACCCTACCATCACCGCATTAAACATATTAATATTAGAAGGTGAGTATCCCAAAGGCTTTACTAGCATTTTCCACCTTAACCCGCGTACATAATGGGCAATTATGGATACTAATACCGAGAGTAAAACCCAGTTATAATTGGCATTTCTTAATTCAGATACTATTTGGGAAATATTTTGACCACGAAAAGCAAGCCAAAGTAATAATGCGCCTACCGCTAAGAGTAAAATATACTTTAATATAGGTAATGCCTTTTTCAAGTTTTATATCAACTTATTGTTTGCATCTGGGAAAATCGAAATGGGTTCAAATTTCTTTGCCTCCTCAAAATCCATTGTTGCATAAGAAATTATTATTACAATATCTCCCACTTGAGCTTTACGAGCCGCTGGTCCATTTAAACAAACAATTCCAGAACCACGTTCCCCTTTTATAACATAGGTTTCTAAGCGTTCGCCATTATTTACATTTACTACTTGAACTTTTTCGTGAACAATTAAGTTTGATGCATCCATCAAATCTTCATCAATAGTAATACTACCAACATAATTAAGCTCAGCTTGAGTAACTTTTGCTCGATGAATTTTAGATTTTAATACTTCGATTTGCATAGGCCGCAAAGGTATGATAATAATTGAAATTTAGAAGAATTAGGACTTTACGAACATGTTATCGATAAGTCTTGTATTGCCTATTTTAACAGCAATTATCATTAAAAGTTTATCATTTGAGTGTATTTCTGATACTTTTTGAAGGTTATCTGGATTTACAATATCCACATACTCAATATGTATAGAGGGGATGCTCGCTAAAATGGCGGTGGCTTTTTCTTTGAGATCTGCAATATTTCTATTTCCGTTTGATAGAAGATCTTTTGTAGAAGATAATGCCTCGTATATTTTCCCTGAAGCATCTCTTTCCAAGGTATTTAATCGAATATTTCTAGAACTCATCGCCAACCCATTGGGTTCGCGAATAATAGGGCAAACGTGCAATGTAATGTTCAATTTAAAATCCTCAATCAAACGTTTAATGATTAGTGTTTGCTGAAAATCCTTTTGTCCGAAGTACGCATTTGTTGGCTGAACCAAGGTAAATAGCTTGTACACTATTTGCCCCACTCCCTTAAAATGGCCAGGACGCATGGCGCCTTCCCAACTATTCTCCAATTCTCCAAAGGAATGAGTCCATTTTACATTATCTCCATATATATCCTCTACTTCTGGCAAGAATAGCACATCACAACCGGCTTTTGCCAGTAATAATATATCTTGCTCAATTGGACGAGGGTATTTTTCTAAATCTTTAGGGTCGTTAAATTGTGTAGGATTTACAAAAATGCTGCAGATAACTGTGTTATTTTCTTGAATGGCTTTTTCCAACAGGGATATATGCCCAGCATGCAAGGCCCCCATAGTTGGAACAAATCCAATGGTGCTATCAGAATTTTTAAGAGTAGCAATTAATTCTACTAGCTCCTTAGAGGTTTTTACGATTTTCAAAACGTTGCCTTAAAAGAGGGCTAAAATTGGAAAAATATTTATAATAACAAGCATATAAATATAATTTGTTGAAAAAATTGAATATTATATGTATATTTGCAGTCCCAATTCATTTCGCCTTAGGGCGGTAATTTGTTGATTAGGAGTTAGTTCAGTATGGCAAAAACAAAGATTCTCTTTATCACTCACGAAATGTCTCCTTTTTTGGAGATATCAAAAATCGCGAAAATAACACGTCAATTACCACAAGCAATGCAGGAAAAAGGGTTTGAGATCCGAATTCTGATGCCTCGTTTTGGTAATATCAACGAAAGAAGAAACCGATTACATGAAGTTATCCGCTTGTCGGGTATGAACATCGTGATAAACGACAATGATAATCCATTGATTATTAAAGTTGCTTCATTGCCTACAGCACGTATGCAGGTATATTTCTTAGACAACGAAGAATATTTCCAACGAAAGTCGATTTTTAGAGACTCTAAAGAGAAATTCCACGACGACAATGACGAGCGTATGGTATTTTTCTGCAAAGGAGCTATCGAAACCGTTAAGAAATTAGGCTGGATGCCAGATGTTGTACATTGTTTCGGATGGATGAGTAGTTTGGTACCTATGTACCTTAAAACTTCTTACAAAGAAGATCCAATGTTTAAAAACACTAAAGTTGTATATTCAGTATATGAAAATTGCTTTAGCGAAACACTACATAAAGACCTTAAAACCAAAGCATTAATGCCAGAAATGGAAGCTAACGACACTGCATTATTAAAAGATGCAACTTGTTCTTCTTTACACATAAATGCAATTAATTATTCGGATGCAGTAATTAAGGCAGACGAAAACATCGATAATGCCGTTATGAAGTTTCTTTCTAAGCAAAGCGACAAGAATATCGTAGAAAATTTCAATCATGATGAAATAGATTTCGATTCTTTTGTGCAGTTTTACGAAGAATTTAACGAAGAGTTAGTGACTGCTTAATTATCGATTTAAATGAAATTCAATAAAGTCAAAGACTTATTAATAGTATTAATAGGTCTTTTTATTTTGCAATCCTGCAAAAAAGAAGGTGATATCGGTTTGGAACAACAAATTGATGAGCAGGGTTTATATGGGAAATTGATAGATACGTGTAGTATCAAGATGTTTTCGATTAAAGACGACAGTGTTATTTCGTCAAACTATGTTAGAAACCAATTAGGAGATTTCCATGATCCTATATTTGGAAGAACTAAAGCATCTATAGCATTTCAAGCAACCTTAAGTAAAAACAATGTAGATTTTGGAACGGGAGCTACTCTAGATTCCATCGTACTAGTTTTAGGCTATCCTACCACAGAGGCAGATCGTTTTTATGGCGATTCTAATTCAAGAATGGAAATAAATGTTTACCAATTAGACGAAAATATCTATAACGATTCAGTTTACTATTCAAACAGAAATTTTATTGCAAAATCTACTGCCTTAGGTACTAAAAATTATAAACCTAGTCCAGATGATTCTTTAGTTATACAAAATATTAGAGAAGATAAGGCAGATACCATTGCGCGTATACACCCACATTTAAGAATTAGGCTTTCGGATGTATTTGGAAATGAATTAATCTCAAAATCAGGTCAAACGGCTTTGAGTACAAATGCTGCTTTCATAGATGCATATAAAGGTTTTTACATTACAGCGAATAAGCTGAGTGGAGATGGAGGAATTATGTCGTTCGACCTTACAAATACAAATAGATCATACATCGTTTTGTATTACAAAACTCCAACAGATACAACCAACTTTATATTCAATATTAATTCTTCTTCTGCAAATGTAAACAAGTACGAACATGACTATACTGGTACAGATGTTGCATTACAATTAGCAGATAGTTCATTGGGTAACGATAAAGTTTATGTTCAATCGCTTGCAGGATTAAGAGCAAAATTAAGGTTCCCAAGTATTCAGCATTTATTAGACTCAGGAGATATCGCTATTAATAAGGCAGAGTTGATTTTTAAACCAGTATCTGGTACAGATTTAACTTATGCTCCAATTGGAACAATTGCAGTTAAAGGAAGGTATTCAGACAATACAGAAACATTAGTAAATAATGTTGCGTATAATTCTACGACTAAAGAATATAAGGTAGATTTAACTAGATCTATTCAATACATCTTAAATAAAAAAATTGAATTTAAGGAGTTATATATTGAAGACAATAGCAAACAGATTAATCCCCGTAGATCTGTAATTGCTGGTATAAATTCATCCTCACCAATTAAGTTGAGAATATTTTACACCAAACTATATTGATATTAAAAATTTAAAATTAATTTTATACTACAATAACATTTAAATTTTCAACATTATGTGTGGAATCGTAGGATACATAGGTTTCCGTGAGGCCTATCCAATTATAATTAAAGGATTACAGCGCTTAGAATACAGAGGATATGATAGTGCTGGTGTTGCTCTTCTTAACGGAGAAATGCGCATTTACAAGAAACAAGGAAAAGTTAGTGATTTAGAAGCTTTTGTTGGCAACCAACCTACAAGTGCTACTTTAGGAATGGGACATACTAGATGGGCTACTCATGGAGCTCCAAGTGATAGAAATTCACATCCACATACCTCAAATAATGGTAGACTTAGTATTATTCACAACGGAATTATAGAGAACTATTCTTCTATTAAAGAAGAAATGATAAAACGCGGACATACGTTTGAAAGTGATACAGATACAGAGGTATTAATTCACCTCATCGAAGACATACAAGAAAAAACAAAACAAACTTTAGATGAGTCGGTTCGTATTGCTTTGAAAGAAGTAGTAGGAGCTTATGCAATTGTTGTCGTTTCTAAAGATCATCCAGAAGAAATAATTGCAGCACGTAAGGGAAGTCCAATGGTAATTGGTGTTGGAGATGGAGAGTATTTTATTGCATCAGATGCATCACCAATTATAGAATACACAAAGAATGTAATTTTCTTAAACGATAGCGAAATGGCTATTGTAAAAAGAGATAGCTTAGTAATTAAAACTATTGATAATATTGTACAAGATCCATATATCCATGAGTTAGAATTACAATTGGAAATGATAGAAAAAGGTGGGTACGAGCATTTCATGTTGAAAGAAATCTACGAACAACCACGTTCTATTTACGATAGTATGCGAGGAAGAATTAGTTCAAAAGATGGATTTATTGGACTAAGTGGATTGAATGAATACGAAGAAAAATTTAAAAATGCAGATCGTATATTAATCGTAGCGTGTGGTACATCATGGCATGCAGGATTAGTTGCTGAATATTTAATTGAAGACTTTGCACGTATCCCTGTTGAGGTAGAATATGCTTCCGAATTCAGGTACCGCAATCCAGTAATTACAGAGAACGATATTGTTATCGCCATTTCACAATCGGGTGAAACTGCGGATACACTTGCAGCCATAGAATTAGCAAAATCTAAAGGGGCAACTATTTTTGGAATTTGCAATGTAGTTGGATCGTCTATTCCACGTGCATCTAATGCAGGAGCATACACACATGCTGGTCCAGAGATTGGAGTTGCATCTACTAAAGCATTTACAGCACAAGTAACCATTTTAACTTTACTTGCCTGGTCTATCGGAAATAAAAAAGGAACTATTAAAAAAACGCATTTAATAGAACTACTTACTGCACTAGAAGAAATTCCAAATAAAGTAGAAAAAGCTTTAGAAAGCAACGATAAAATTAAAGCAATCGCTGAGCGATTTAAAGACGCTCATAACTTCTTATACTTAGGAAGAGGGTATAACTTCCCTGTAGCACTAGAAGGAGCATTAAAACTAAAAGAAATTTCATACATCCATGCAGAAGGCTATCCAGCTGCAGAAATGAAACACGGGCCAATTGCATTAATCGACGATCAAATGCCGGTAGTTGTTGTTGCTACACGTGGTACCATCTTAGAAAAAATAATCAGCAATATTCAAGAAGTAAAAGCAAGAAGCGGAGTAATTATTGCCATTGTAACAGAGGGCGATGAAGAAGTTCGTAAGATGGCCGATTACGTAATTGAAATTCCAGATACTGAGGAATGTTTAGTTCCATTATTGGCAACTATTCCTTTACAATTATTATCATACCACATCGCTATTATGAGAGGTTGTAACGTAGATCAACCAAGAAACTTAGCGAAGTCGGTAACCGTTGAGTAGAACTTACATATTGAGATAGGAGTATTGAGAAGGTTTCTCAGTACTCCTATTTTTTTTATAGCTATATCCCAACATTCCGTACTCATTAAAATTCATTGCTTACAAAACTTTACTAGTTTCGTGTGATTATATTAATCTACAAATTTATTATTAGCAGTAGGTTTCATTATCATCAGCACAGGGAATAACATAATTGATAAAAACAGAATGTAAAAATACTCATACCATATATAAACAGCTACAATAATACTTCCAACCTAATTTACGATTGGAATATCGTTTATAATACCATCTGTAATTTCAATAACATCTCCAGTAAGATCATTTATTGCGGTAAAATTAAATGTACCTGATAGTAGCTTACTAACAAGATTATACTTAGTAATTACAATTTTACCGTCAACTGCATAGTAAATAGTAGCATCTCCATTGGCGTTATATTTTTTATAGGTTGCTCCGCTATTGCCTATCCCAAATTCATAAGTACCAATTTCAGTTTTGTTGAAACTAATTGCAATTGAATTTGTCTCAGAGGTATCAATTGCAAATATGGATGTTAGTGTATTAGGCACCATTGTAGCTTCAACGATTTCCTGATCGCTAAACGTAATTCCATTTATTTTAGCAGAAAGTCCTACAAATGGTACTTGACTGCTTGGCTTTGTTTCTTCCTTTTTACAAGACATTAAAAAAAGAAATGATAGTAATACTGAAACAAATAAAAATCTATGCATAATTAGTAATTTAATAGTTTATATGAACCTTATTAATAAGTGGATCGCCTTCTAATTCTACATATAGCTGAGAAGATGAAATGGAAGTATCGTTCAGAATTCGTTCAATCCCAACATAGAAATAAATTTTATCTGTTCTCACATAAAATTTATTATTCATTCTTACTATTAGTGAATCTGTTAATAATGTGTCAAAATCATTCGCAAAGGTATAGAGTCTTAGTTTTTCATTTTTTCCAAGAGGTTTTGTTGTAGAAAAATTAAATTCTGTTGTATTACTATCCGACAGATAAAAAACCATATTATTATTTTGATCAATTGGAATTTCATTTTTTTGATACAAAGAAAAAAATCCGTTGTCACCAAAATCTAACCACAATTTAGCAGCAGGATTCTCTTCAATCGTATACTTAAAAGAGAAACAACCATTAGAATCTGTTTTGGTGGAACCCAAATAAATAAAATCTCTTTGCCCTTTTGGTCCTATCGTTTCTGTAAATTCCACTAGTACATTTTTATATGGTTTGTTTGTAGTTCCATTTAAGAATTTACCGTCGAATGTATAGGTATTTTCTTTTTGACAGCTGAAAAGAAAAATCGACAATAATAAATATGTATAAATTTTCATACTCAATCTATTTCGTTACAATTATTTTATGAAAAGATTCTTCTCCATTTTCGGTTTGAATTTCTATTATATAAATGCCATTGGCTATAGAAGAAAAATCGATTTTTAGTTCATTTGCATTCGATGTATTATCTATAATTAAATTCATTAAATTATCTTTAACCATAACTCTTCTAATTCGGTTTTCATTTGAAATAATATTCAAAATAGAACTTGCTGGGTTTGGATAAAGTTGAATTTCATTAGATTTTACACTTCGAATAGTGTTTTTATTCGCTCTCAAAAAATTTGTACAAACAATTAAATTTGATTTTACATCTATTATGTTTTCATCTATTTTACAGTTTATACAATTTTGCAGATTGATTGTCGAATTATTATTAGAAAAAACAGTCAGTTTCCCATTCGGTAAAATTTCTAACGGCTCATTTCTAGAAAGAAAGTATTTATTTGCATTGGGGGTTACATCAGCTTGAATATACTCATACTCTAAATTTTGTCCACCAATAATCACATTTTCATTTATGGTTATTTGTGCATCACGATTTAATTTAAAATTATCTAAACTTAAAACATCATCACCAACTTCTCTTTGTAATACCTTATTATGGTTACCTTTTGTACTAATGCCATTTTTTAAATTTGGATTACTTATATAGGAATGAATTCCATTTTCCATTTTTGGGAAAGTAGAGGATTTACAAAATCCAGATATTACATCACTACCTGTACGCTTAAATATGTCCAAATTAGTTGTATGATATAAATCTAATTCCACTACATTGTTCTTTGGATAAATTCCCAACGCAGAATATACAGGAATGAAATTAAAAATTAATGCATCAGAAGTAAGTGAAAATGAAATATATCTTGGAACTAATACTCCATATGAAAAATCAGCTGAAAGGGATTGTACATTTGGATTGTACTTATATCTGTACGCAAATACAAAGAAATCATTTTCATCTGAATTAAACTGACCGTTGGTTAAAAGTTTAAACGCATTAACATTACCACCAGAAACCACCTCATATGGAATTGTTAATTCTGCCGATGCGGTAGTATTATCTATAACATCTGTATTAATGCAATCTCCTTTACCTGAAATTAATTTTCTAAAACAACCCCTCAATTTAAATTTGTTGTATGTTGCTGTATAGTCAAAAACTTTTCCTGTTTTTTTGTAGTCAGGCAAAGCATTCAACGAAAACTTCAAATTAAATACTTGCCTTTCAATTAATCTAAAAATTCTCTTCTTTAAATTGAATTCAACATTTGCCATATTGTATCCTGGCATTAAATCCTTGCCAAACCAATCTGTTTGATGTTCTCCACCTAATAGTCCTGAAGTAAATGTCACTACTTTACAGTATTCTGGCATTCCATTATTCTGAGGCTTATAATTAAAAACCAAATTGTCGAAATTGTATTTCTCAATCATTTTACGGTAAGAAATTGAACCTCTTTGAAACTTGTAATTATTTACATGGTAAATTAACAATTGTTTCAGAGCCATCGATTCCAATACTTGGTTCGTTTGTTGTGCTTTTGCGACCATCAATGTAATTGGAAAAAACCCTCTGGCTGCTAATGCTGAAAATGTAGTATTAATATCTTTTAATTTTTTAATTACATGTTGTATTGATACTGGAATATAGACACCTTCATATCCCGAATCAAATGTTACTAGCAATCTAGTATTATGCATTAAACCTGTCTTAATGTAGAATGGATTTATCAACTCTCTTTCTCCTTCGGGAATATACTCAATGGGCTTCCCATCCTGATAATCCTTAGATTCCATATAGTTTAAAACTAACCTCCCTATAATACCGCCCATACTATTTCCTACAATAACAAACTGCTCATTCTCCCCGTCATTAAGCTCCGACTTAAATTTTTCTAATAATCGAACTATACTTGTTGCATTTTCTCTTAAATCATAGGTTGAGTTATTCCAATTCACAATAACTATATTATAATCAAACGCTCTTAATGATTTTAAATAGACTGATTCATCAGTAAAAAATTCTGCATAGCTTTGATAAATACTTTTTATATTATACATATCAAAGCCTTCAAGAAATATCAACTTCTTTTTAATATTAGGATTACAAGCATCATAAATTCCGTAGGTAATTCCAGGTATATCGTCATAGATCGCATTAGGTGCTTCTAGTGGAATATCATTCAATACTGTTATAAAACTTTTAGAAACTCTTATTGGACTATTGGCACAACTTGGATATGGGTCACAAATAAAATATCCAAATTTTACTTCAAAGGTACCTGCAGACGGATAGGAAACATCATATGTCTGATTTAGTTTATCATCAAATGGTATCCACCCATTACCGTCACCAAAGTCTATAAACAATTTTTCAAGTGACACTGATCCATTCATAAACCTATACTTTGAATCATGAAAAATCAAATCGGGACAAATTCTGAATTTAACATCTCGGAAATAAGAATTATGATTTAAAATGCTTCCTATAAATACTCCCTTAAATTCATAAGGTGTATTAGGTCTATTTACAACATCATACACATAGTCGTCATCCCAATTAAAATAATCACCTTGATTTGTAAATACATCTGTTTTAAACATATCCATATCAACACTTAATAGTCCAATGGGCACTTCATTCAATCGAG
>CALRIM020000095.1:0-12015 GCA_943360385.1 Rhizobium sp. Q54
GGTTCCATTTGCAAACTATCTGGTTCAATAGTATGTTTAGCATTAACCAAATAAGACAAATATTCAGCATTGTTTTTTGTATGAATAATCTCAGCACCCTTGTGTACAAATGCTCGTACACCACCTATGTAATGATCATGGAAATGTCCGAATGCAAAATACTTTATAGGTTTGTTAGGTGCAATTTTCTTTGCTTCTGCTATAATCAACTCCCCATTAACACTACTAATTGGGGCTTCTGCTACGAATAAAAAATCGGAAAAATTAACCAACATCACCTTATCATCCGAATGATGTAATGATATAAAATAAATATGCTCATTGAATTTTTCTATACTTATATCAGGCTTTATTATAGTATCGTTCTTAATTGTATAATTTTTAGGAATAGGTATTAAATCTGGCGCTTTATCTTTCTTATTTATGAACACTAGATTTACTTCATCTCTCAGTTTACCATTTAGCTTTTCAATTATAATATTACTTGGATAATACGTATTATAAGTATTGATGTAATTATTATAATGATAAACGTCTTGCACATCTCCGTATAAATTAGAATTATTTAGGGTTATAATTTTTGCTACTAAATAATCTTTTTTGCTTATGTATACCTCTACTTGCGTATCATCAATTTTTGTTTTGTAAACAGCATATTCATTATTAAACTTATCTTCTATACCCACTTTATTGCTGAAAAAATAATGCAGCATTACAGATGGAGTGTATCTTAATGTGTTCAACAATTCATTATTATACCTGCTCTTACTAATTGTGGAGAGCTCTTTACTTCCATAATCTACAAACAACAACATGTTCTTTTTGAAATGAGTTTGTGAGAAATATTTTTTAGTCCATACAGTTAATGTATCTGATTTTAGAAAACTCCCCCCATTATACCATACTACTCCTGCATTAGTGCTTGTTAATGCTTTCCAAGGTGTGAAGCTATGATAGAATTCATTTACATCTTCTTTAAAAGAGAGTTCGAGGTATTTGTTTTTTATAGGTTTTACTTGCAGTGCACAACTTTTTACAAGGGGATCTGTGTTTTTTGCATACAACAAATCATTATAAATAAACAAGGAGGTGAAAATGATGAAGGAATTAATGAATTTCATTTTGTCGTAGTTTATTAGTTAGTATTTAACAAACTAAATCAATAAAATACGATTTATACGTTAATGAAAAGTTAAGATGTGTTAATGAAAAGTTAAGATGCAATGATATTCAATTGCTCATAGAGTTTCTCTGTTGGCAATCCCATTACATTAGTATATGAGCCGTTCAGGGAGGTGATAACAACCAAACCTATCCACTCTTGTATACCATAAGCTCCAGCTTTGTCGTAGGGCTTGTATTCTCTTATGTAAAATTCTATTTCTTCGTTTGCCATGGTGCGGAAAGTAACATCCGTTTTATCTACAAAAGAAATAATTTGATGTTTATGTGAAATGGCCACACCTGTATATACTTGATGAGTTCGACCAGAAAGTTTTTGAAGCATTACTTTAGCTTCAGCTTCATCTGCTGGTTTACCCAAAATTTCACCATCAATAGAAACAATGGTATCAGCTGTGATTAATAATTCATCGTTAAGTTCACCGTCGAATGCATGTGCCTTTTTTTCGGCAATGTATTGCGCCACTTTCTCTGGAGGAAGCTCCGCAGGAAAAGATTCATCAACATCTTTTGTAACTACACGGAAATCAATACCCATAAGGGTTAACAGCTCTTGTCTACGTGGTGATTTAGAAAACAGAACTACCTTCATTTTACTTTCCAGGGAAATAATTTAATACCGGAATTGCAAATATTCCAAAGATCATAATGATAGAAATTAATCGAATGATGAATCGATATTTTTCTGTTTTATTGGTAAGGTATAGCATTGCATTTGCTATAACCAATGGTACTTCTATCGCAAATACAATGTACATCAATGGAATGTAAGCATTGTTTAAGTATTGCATGTTTTGAATGTAGAATAAGGCAAAAATAATCATCACACTTATAATGGTAAATGTGAATTTAGAAGCCATCTCTCCAGCCACAATTGGTAATGTTTTGCAATTTGTTGCTTCATCTCCTGGTATATCGTGCAAATCTTTTACTAACGCATAGAGTAGATTTATACCAAAAGCAATAAGTGAGAAAAACCCAATTACCTTGAAAAGTAAAATAGCTACGGGTTTATATTCTGGATTAAAATAAGCTCTAAATAAAGCTGGTTCGTAAAGTATGGTAATTAAAATTGGTAGCACGGCAATAAATGCAAGCACAATATTTCCGATTACAAATTGGCGTTTATATTCTGTTGAATAAAACCATAACAATCCAACAATAAAAATTGGAAGAAGCGCTAGAACCCATACATGTATTACATAAGAGAGGTACAAGCCAATAGCAATGCCTACTCCACTTAATACAAAGTGGGTGGCCATAGCCATGCGACGTTGAATCGTTTTTCCAATAATAATATCCTTTTCGTTTCTATTGATGTAATCTCTTTTTAAATCGAAATAATCATTAATAACATACCCAGCAGTAGTTATACTAACCGTCATTATTAACAATAAAACAAATTGAAAATCGGTTAGAACTAACTCTAAACCAAATGAAGTAAGAATTGGAGTGACGAAATATCTTCGTAAAAATATCTGCAATAATACCACTAAAATGATATTACTTATTCTGAATAATTTGAAAATGGAACGCATTAGTTTGATCTGGTTAAAACACTGTATTCATTATTCCAGTTATTTCTGGCTTTCATTACTTTCTCTATGACATCTCTCACGCAGCCTTCCCCTCCCTTTTTATCAGAAATATAATGACTAATGGCTTTTATTTCTGCAACAGCATCAGCAGGTGCAGTGGCAATATTAGCCTTTAACATTACCTCTGTATCAGGAATATCATCCCCCATGTACAGAACATTTGTCCAAGTTTTACCATACTTAGCCAATAAAGTTTCAATAAGTTCTAATTTATTTTTTGCCCCAATATGAATTTCATGTATACCCAGATTTTCCAGACGTTTCACTACTGTTTGGGTATTACCACCAGAAATTACCATAATGGTATATCCTACTTTAGACGCCAACTGTATGGCATATCCATCACGAATAAACATCCTACGAAGTTGTTCACCAGATTCCGTTACTAACACACTTCCATCTGTTAATACACCATCTAAATCTAGAATGATGGTATCTATATCTTTCAGGCGTGTAATGTATGACATAAGTGTTTTTTTATAAGCAGAACGAAGATAAGTATTTAATCTTATTTCTGATTATCTCGCCATTCGTATACCCAAGCAGATTGAATCATTTCTAGGTAAGATTCATTGCACTCTTCTTTCTTCCCAACAAAGTTTGGCAAGGTTAATACCCATTCTAATAAATCGGTAAAACGGATTCTGTAAATCTTCGATTCGCCAAATTCATCACCGTATTTTTCATACAATGCAATGGCTATATCTTCTGTATCTTTCCAACCGAAGGTTAGTGCAAATCTGTCGTTCATCTTATTAATTGTGAATTGTAAATTGTAAATTATGAATTATGGCATATTGGCTAATTGGCACATTGTCTAATTGGCTAATTAACTAGTGGCCCATAAATCCAGATTGATCTGGAATAAACACTTCTAAATTGCCATTTTCTATCACGCACTGGCAACCTAAACGAGAATTAATACGTGGATTTACTGCTCTATCTATAAAATCTTCTTCTTTATCGGAGATTTCTTGAATATTATCCATCCCATTCACCACGTAAATATGGCAAGTACTACAACCGCATACTCCACCACAATTGTGTTGCAAATCAATGCCGTTTTCTAGGCAAACATCTAGTACCGATTCCCCTACCGCTATTGGTAATTCAATGGATTCGTGATCCGCCTCTTCAAAATTTATCTTTACTTTATAGATTTCCATAGTTAGTATTAATTTGCCTTTTGCAGATTAATTCGCTGCAAAACTAACAATTTTTGTGCTTCTTAGAAACTTTCTAAATAAGAACAATATCAATAAAATTGTTTTAGGAATTTTGAGATTTTGCAATGTCCTCTGAAATAGCCTTATAGAGTTCAAAAAGGCCTTTTTCAGAGCCCAGTTCAGACAAATGTTTTTCGATTGTTTTAGAATCTTTGCGCTTGGCTGGTCCTGTTTGGGCTTCTTTAGGACTAAGCGTCTCAATTTTGTGTGCAGTTTCTAAAATAAGAGGCTTTAGAAGGTTAAAATCCAATTGATGCCTTTTCATTAATTCCTCTGCAATGCTGTACATATGATTTGTGAAATTGCAGGCAAAAACAGCAGCGATATGAAGATTCAAGCGTTGCTGCGAATTCGCTAGTTGAGAAGTTGCCCCCCATTTAGAAATTAATAATTCCAAGGTTGATTGAAGTTCCGTTGAACTCGCTTCTATAAAAAATGGTACATCCTTAATGTTTACCAATTTTGATTTAGAAAATGTTTGAAGCGGATATAAAACTCCGTAGGAATGATGAATAGATTTTAAAACATCTACTGAAGTGGATCCAGATGTATGAATTACTGGGCAATTAAATTTTTCGATGGCTTTTGCAATTTCAACAAGTGAATTATCATTTACAGAAATAATTAACAAATCAATATCATCACTTAAAATATTTACAGAACTTACCGCATTTGCATTACACCTATCTGCCAGCAATTTTGCATTTTCTAAAGAAGTTGAACAAATCTCCTTTACATTAATACCACTACTAACACATGCATTTGCGAAGTGTGTAGCTACATTGCCAGAGCCAATAAAAGATACTTTCATTGCTTTTTATTTTGCGGCTTTTAAATCTTTTAATCGACGAATAATTGCTAATAAAAATCCAATAACCATTACAATTGTTCCACCCCAAAGCAAATTGATATATGGGAACACGATAGCTTTCATAATTACATAATCTCTTAAGGCTGTTTTCTTTTTGAAATAAGTAATTTCTATTTTCCCTGCCTGAGGATCAATTTTACTAAATCTAAATTTCAATCCAATATCATCTATATTTTTAGGCAAATCGAAAGGAATATTATTTTTAATGATGTACACAGGTTCTGCAGTGTATTTACTTCCTTTGTAATCTACTTCTATTACAGCAGCCACTGCAATATCATTTTTCTCTAATGTTAAATCTTTTACAGGAACATTATTTCTTAATGTTTTTAGCTGAATTTTATACCCATCTATAGTAGTGGTATCTCCAACAGAAAAACTTAAAACTTTAGGTTCGTCATAATTTTCTTCGTCCGAATGCCCCTCATGGTCTTCGTGAGCTTCTTCTTTTGCTGGCACAGAGCTTACATGTGTGTACACATCATGCAACATATAATGCTTTGTATCTGGTGAAGCAATTAAACCCATTTTAGGATTAATTTGTGCATTTGGATAAAGAGTGAAGTTACCAATTACTTTTCCTGCATTATCTAACTCTTGGTAATTAACTTCGTAATAGGTATTCGGAGCAATGGTAGTATCGCCTTTATAGGTTACTATGTAATTACTCATTTTAGTGGGTTCATTTATCCACAATAAAATATTTTCACGAGTATTTTTTTCATTGAATTCTTTCCCATAAGAGAACCCAGTGTTGTTAATAGAAATAACTTCACTTTTAGATGCTGCTATTAAAGCTCCTAATAATATAAATCCGAAACCGATATGAGCAACTGCCGATCCTGCCAATTTAACTTTCCCTTTAAAGGCTTCAGCAAGTATTCTAAGATTAGCAATAATGGTAAATAATGAAGCAAAAATCAGTAGCATAAATGGAGCATTTCTGTAAAACTCTCCGTAGTATGAAATTAATGCGGTGATTAGCAAAGAAGCCAATAGTGCCAAGGATACATTGCGCAAAAACTTAGTACCATCTGTTTTTTTATATTTTAAATATTGCGCAAAACCAGATATTAATAAAATTAAAACAGCAATTGGAATTTGCCATTTGTTATAATGATCGATAACATTTGTAGGCGGAGCCACATTGGTGCCAAATACTTTATTTATTACAGGAATAGAGGTAGTAAGTATTACTTGAAAACATGAAATACTCAACATAATGGCTCCAATAAACAACCAAAATTCACGAGAATAAGTGGCTTCATCTTTTTTAGTTATAGGGAACGCTTTCCAATTTTTCACCATCAACCAAACTCCTAAAACAAGGAACACTAATATGTAAATAACTAATTGACCAGACATTCCTAAGTCGGTAAAAGCATGTACAGATGCATTACCTAAAATTCCACTTCGTGTTAAGAAAGAAGCATACAAAACTAAAATGTAACTTATAAAAACTAAAAATAAAGAAGTGAAATACGAATGTCCTGAATGCTTATAAGCTAACATTACGTGTACTGCTGCAATTAAAGTTAACCAAGGAATTAAGGATGCATTTTCTACAGGATCCCAAGCCCAAAAGCCACCAAAATTAAGTGCTTCATACGCCCAAAAAGAACCCATAATAATACCAGTTCCCAAAACCATTACAGCAAACAACGACCATGGCAAAGCAGGTTTCATCCATTCATCGAATTTCTTTCTCCATACGCCTGCAATAGCAAATGCGAATGGAACAACCATCGATGCAAAGCCTAGGAATAACGTTGGAGGGTGAATTACCATCCAGTAATTTTGTAACAGTGGATTTAATCCGTTACCATCTTTTATGAGCGATAAATAATCGGCACGTTGAAATATTGGTGCTTGTAGTGCTTCGCGAAGTAAAATAAAAGGAGAACTTCCGATTCCTTGTCCAAAAACATTTACACCTAACAACATCGAGGTTATAAATACTTGCGAAAGCAAAATAACACTTAATACTGGCGCTTCCCATTCTCCACCTTTTTTTAAGATGAACCAAGAGAGTACCATTTGCCAAAATGCCCAAAGTAAAAAGCTTCCTTCTTGTCCTTCCCAGAAACAAGAAACCACATATTCTGTAGGAAGTGATTTAGATGAATGAGCCCAAGCATAATGGTATTCGAACATGTGATTACCAATAATGTAGGCTAAACTAACGATAATGCCAATAATGGCGATAGTGTGTATATAGAACGATGTTCTAGCTAAAGCTTTCCAAGAATCGTCTTTTTTTTGTTGTGCAAAAAAGTAGGCAATACTAGAAAATAATGCTGTTGTAAAAGAAATAATGATAAAAAATTGGCCCAAATTTCCGGGCCATAAATTTTCTCCAATATATTGTATATCCATGAATCTATTTTGAAATCGATTAAACGATTATGAGAATTAAGAAGCTTTATATTCTTTCGTTTCTATTTTATCGTTGGTATATTTAGAAGGGCATTTCATGAGGATTTTATCTGCATGAAATTCTTCTCCTTGCATTTTACCAGTAATAACAATTTGTTCAGAACGTTCGAAATCTTGAGGTTTAGTTCCATTAAAAACCACCTTACATTCTTTCCCTTTGTTATCTGTTAAATAGAATGAAAAATAGTTCGCATCCTTTACTGGGTCGTACACCAATTCTTTGCTTTTTACAAGCTTACCAACAACATGAATTTCTGTACCATTTTCTACAGCTTCATCGAAATTCCCATAAGTGCTAGAATCCGCGAATGTGCTAACAATTGCACCAATGGCAACTGCTATTATCACAAGTAAAATTATATGGCTCTTTTTCATTGTTTTTGACTCTTTAAAGTATTGCAAATTTACACAATATAAAGGCTAAAAACGAAATAAATATAGCTGAATAAGTCGTATTGTAAGTTTTGACGATGGACGTGGACATCCATCGCAACCCAATACCCGATACCCGATACCCGATACTCACTACCCGATACTCATTACCTCCGAACGATCTCTCTCTCCAATTTGTTGACGCCACATCGCATAATAAAGCCCTTTGCCCTCTAGTAAATCTTCATGGCGGCCTTGTTCAATAATATTGCCTCTTTCGAGTACATAGATTCGATCTGCATGCATAATGGTAGATAATCGATGAGCAATCATAATAGTGATGTGATCGTTTCCACTCGAAACCTCTTTAATCGTATCGTTAATTTCATCTTCTGTTAAAGAATCCAATGCCGACGTCGCTTCATCAAACACCATTAAATTTGGTTTACGGAGCAATGCTCTTGCAATAGATAAACGTTGCTTTTCTCCTCCAGAAACTTTAACACCACCCTCACCTATCATAGAATCTAATCCTTTATCGGCTCTAGATAATAAATTCTGGCAAGCAGATTTCATCAACACATCATAACATTCTTCATCAGTTGCAGTTGGATTAACAAACAATAAATTTTCGCGAATAGTACCAGCAAACAATTGAGTGTCTTGCGTTACGAATCCAATTCGTTCGCGCATTAAATCTAAATCGATTGCTTTACCAGTAACATTATTGTAAAATATTTCACCTTCCATCGGTTGATATAAACCAACTAATAGTTTTACAAGCGTTGTTTTTCCAGATCCTGAGGGCCCTACAAATGCAATTGTTTCGCCAGCTTTAACATTAAAGTTAATATCATGAATCGCTTTGGAATTTGATGTTTGATGTTGAAAAGTCACCCCTTTAAATTCCAACGAATTTACCTTCTCTATTCTCACTGGAGATTCTGGTTTAGGTTCCTTCGGTGTACTCATAATTTTATCGAAATTCGCCAAAGAAACTTCTGCTTCTCTGTAGGTATTTATAACATTACCTAATTCTTGCAAAGGACCAAAAATAAAGAACGAATAAAACATTAAGGAGAACATTTGTCCCACTGAAATTTCCTTTTGAAAAATCAAAAATAACATCACAAACATTATACATGTACGTAAAAAGTTTACCGCTGTACCTTGTATAAAACTTAAACTACGGATGTACTTAACTTTTTTTAATTCTAATCCTAGTATTTTACCTGTAGTAGTATTTAATCTTTTAATTTCTTGTTGAACTAGTCCTAACGATTTTACTAATTCTATGTTTCTCAACGATTCTGTGGTCGACCCAGCTAATGCTGTGGTTTCTCCAACAATAACTTTCTGTATTTTTTTTATTCTTTTACTCAGCGCAGAACTTAGTGCTCCTAATAAAGGTACCACCGCTAAAAATATTGGAGCAATAATCCAGTGTACAGAAATAGCATATACTACCACGAAAATAATTCCAATAACAGATGTAAATAAAGTATTAACAGAAACTGAAATTAATTTTTCTACATCGCTTCTTACTTTCTGTAAGATACCCAATGTTTCACCACTGCGTTGGTCTTCAAACTGTGCATAAGATAGTGCTAAAGAATGCTCTAAACCATCTGAATACATTTGAGCTCCTAACCTTTGTGTAATAACATTTACAAAGTAGTCTTGGAAATTTTTAGCTATTCTAGACACAAATGCAACACCAATTGTACCACAAAGTAAAAAACCAACACCTTTTACGTATTGATCTCTGGTAAGTTGATCGAATTTAGTAGCGTAATTATCAATTATATGTCGAAATATAAGTGGATCAAGAAGAGAGAATCCCTGATTGATAGCAGCAAGTACGAGTGCTAGAACTCCTAATTGCCAGTAATTTTTTAAATATTTATATAGAATTTTCATGAAAAGGGTGTAATGCCATAATATGGCTTAGAGGTAAAAGTAATAATAACCCATGAATTAGCGATTTGTTTAATTATTTTTTTACAAAATTAGAATCAAACCCCTATTTGCCTTTAATTCACTATGGTATACTATCAGATAGAGTATTTACAAATGAAGTAAATGCTCTGCTTATATTAATATGTTAATGTGTTAATGGGATAATATGTTAATAAGAATATCCAATTAACATATTATCCCATTAACACATTAACATATTAACCCTTCGGTTCCCAAAGTTCTATTTTATTCCCCTCTGGATCATATATCCAACCAAATTTTCCATAGTCTTCGTCCATTATTTCGGCTACAACTTTTACTCCTTCGGCTTTCAATTTATCTAGTAAAGGGATTAATTCATCCACTCTAAAATTAATCATGAATTTTCCTTCGTAATAAGTTGAATCGGATTTAAAAATACTGAACGAAGTACTTCCTTCTGGTTGGTCTTTCCACATGAAAACACTCCCCCAAGATTCATAAGAAATACCTAATTTTTCTAAATACCATTGGCGCATTGCCTCTGGGTTTTCGGCCTTAAAAAAGACGCCTCCTATACCTGTTACTCGCATAATAATATGTTAATGTGTTAATGGGATAATATGTTAATATTAATTGTTCAAATTGTCCAAATTAATAAATTGTCCAAATTAGCTAATTGTTCAAATTAATTAATTGTTCAAATTAACCCTTTTTCTGAAAATTAGAGGTGCAATAAATGAAGCAACAAGACCTAAAGGGAAGACCTCTGTAAATGTTAATCCCATTCTATACCAAGTGTGCTGATACATATTTGTTTGATTAGCCATTTCTGCTTGTTTTGAAGCAACAACACTAGCACTTGCTCCTGTATCAGCCAATTGTTTCACACAATATGCCGAATATTTTTCCATAAAGTCTGGGAAATAAAAATTGAATACGACCTCCCATGTAAGCACATAAATTATAGAGGTAATAAAACTTACTCCGAGTCCTACCAATAATCCCCGTTTGTAATTATAATTTCCACCATCAACTTTTCGAAATTTGTATACAGCTAAAAATACAACTAGTAATGCAATCAGCATGATAACAATTCCAAAAATCATGTTATCATTAAAATCTGTTCCATCCTTAAACATACTAGTTGAGGTGGCCATTAAAATGGAAATGAGTGCGCCAGCGACAAGTCCATAGTTTAAGATTGTTTTTTGCATAGAATGAGGTTTTATTTGTTGAAAATTCCTACTTGAAATTAGGAAAAGTTTTTCAGAAATATCAAGTTCCGTCGCGATTTATCTAGACGATAGTGAATAGTGACTGGAATTTCTGGATTTGCTCGACGTGGACGTCGAGCTCAGCAAGATAATTCATTAATGCTGCGAAGGACGTCCACGTCCATCGGTTTCTATTTGCTCGACGTGGACGTCGAGCGCAGCAACAATAGAGCTCAGCAACAATCCATCGCAGCAACAAAAAAGTCCTCTCGTTTTCACGAAGAGGACTTTTTTAAATGTTATACTATCAACCGATCAAGGGAAGATACCAAGGTTCATATAAGAAACTGCAATTTTATCGATTGCACCAACAAATGCTGCAGTTCTCAAGCTGTCGATTTTCTTATTCATCATTCTAATTTCACGAATTTCGTGGTAAGAACGAACCATTGATTCTTCTAAACCAGAATTTACTAATTCTAATTCATCCGGACCTTTTACAATAAGTTTACGTTGATCTTCAGATAATCTTACACCAGTTGCTTTTTCGATTGTATCTACTAACGTTCTGTTTTGATTTTCTTCATAACGTTTATCCATACGTCCGAAAGCTACGTGAGATAAGTTTTTCAACCATTCGAAGTAAGAAACGGTAACACCACCTGCATTGCAATAAGCATCAGGAATAATGATACCACCTTTTTTAACAAAATAGTCAGCTGCTTCTGGAGTAGTTGGACCATTTGCACCTTCAGCGATAATTTTCGCTTTAATACGTTTAATATTGTCGCCAGTGATTTGGTTTTCTAACGCTGCAGGAACCAAAATATCGCATTCTTGCTCTAAACCTAAAGCAGAATTTTTGAATTCTTTAGTTGCACCTTTGTAACCTAAAATCGAACCTGTTTTTTTTCTGTGTTCAAATACTTTTTCAACGTCTAAACCTTTAGGATTATAGATAGAACCTTCGAATTCACAAAGACCTACAATAATACCTCCTGCTTCGTGAATAAACTTAGCAGAGTAGAAACCTACGTTTCCTAAACCTTGAACAATTACCTTTTTACCCTCGATACCAGGAGTTAATCCAAGTCTCTTCATGTCTTCTGGAACAGAAACACACTCACGCGTTGCGAAGAACACACCACGACCAGTAGCTTCACGGCGACCATTAA
>CALRIM020000096.1:0-12012 GCA_943360385.1 Rhizobium sp. Q54
CCTACTTGGATCTGGAAGGTCTGATGGGTTGTTTACCGCGATTTCTTCTCCCTTAGTTGTAAATGCTTTGTAAGATACGTTTGGTACGGTTGTAATAACCGTCATGTTAAACTCACGTTCTAAACGCTCTTGGATAATTTCCATGTGGAGCATTCCTAAGAAACCACAACGAAATCCAAAACCTAAAGCTGCAGAAGATTCTGGTTCGAACACTAAAGAAGCATCGTTCAATTGTAATTTGAACATCGACTCACGTAACTCTTCAAAATCGTCTGTTTCTACAGGATAAATACCTGCGAATACCATTGGTTTCACATCTTCAAATCCTTGAATAGCTAACCCTGGTCTAGAAGTATGAGTGATGGTATCACCCACTTTAACCTCACGCGCTTCTTTTATTCCAGAAATGATATATCCTACGTCGCCAGTTTTAATACTAGCACGAGGTTCTTGGTTTAATCGTAAAACACCTACTTCATCAGCAAAATATTCGGATGCTGTATTAACGAATTTTACTTTATCACCTTTTTTAATTTCTCCGTTTACTACCTTGAAATAGGCAATAATTCCTCTAAATGAATTAAATACAGAGTCGAAAATTAATGCTTGTAATGGAGCATCATTATCGCCCACAGGTGCTGGTATACGAGCAACAATGGCTTCTAAAATTTTATCTACACCCAACCCTGTTTTACCAGAAGCCGGAATAATATCGTCTCTATCGCACCCAATTAAATCAACTATCTGATCTTTTACTTCCTCTGGCATTGCGCCAGGTAAGTCCATTTTATTTAAAATTGGAATGATGTGTAAATCGTGCTCAAGTGCTAAATATAGGTTTGAAATAGTTTGCGCTTGTATTCCCTGAGAGGCATCAACGATTAATAAAGCGCCTTCGCAAGCTGCTATTGAACGAGATACCTCGTATGAAAAATCAACGTGTCCGGGAGTATCAATTAGGTTAAAAACATATTGTTGACCATCTTGCTCATAATTCATTTGGATAGCATGACTTTTTATGGTAATTCCACGTTCACGTTCCAAATCCATATCGTCCAATAACTGAGCCTGAGCTTCACGTTTGGTAATGGTGTTAGTATATTCTAATAAACGGTCGGCTAAAGTGCTCTTTCCGTGGTCTATATGCGCTATAATGCAGAAATTTCTGATATTTTTCATTCCGCGCAAAGATAGCGAATAGTATGCTGATATGCTAGTGTGCTAGTATGCTAATCTGTAATTTTTATAAGCATATCAACACACTAGTTATTTGCTAAAACTTTTAGTATTTTTGAAATGTGAATCAGAATAATTTAGTGGAGCAATTGGAACCTAGGGTGCTGTTTGTGGATATGAATAGTTTTTTTGCCACTTGCGAGCAGCAGGTAAACTACTATTTACGTGGTAGGCCAGTTGGAGTATGTGTTTATACGGGGAAGTATGGTTGTATTATAGCTGCATCAGTTGAAGCCAAAAGGCGTGGAGTAAAAACCGGTATGCGTTTAAATGAGGCTATACTTATTTGTCCTGATTTAGTTCCCGTGGAAACCCATCCAAGTTTATATCGCGAATATCATGTGAAAATTATGAATGTATTGCGAAAATATGCGCAAGACGTGTTCCCAAAAAGTATCGATGAAGCAATTGTGAATTTAAATAAATATAAGTTGATGTATAAAGATCCAGTTCAGGTGGCTCTGAATATTAAGGCTGATATTAAATCGGAAGTAGGAGATTGGTTAACTTGCTCCATTGGCATTGCCCCTAATTCATTTCTTGCAAAGTTGGCCTCAAATCTTAAAAAACCCGACGGACTTTCTATCATCAATACAGAAAATATTGATCAAGTATTATCGAAACTATCACTGCAGGATTTACCAGGGATTGCACGTAATCATGCCCGTCGTTTGGAACAAGCGGGTATTACCACACCCTTAAAAATGCGACATACTTCTCCTCAAGTTTTGAGAGAAATATTTAAAAGCGTTGAAGGCTATTATTGGCACTATCGTTTAAACTTCAAAGAGCTTGATATTAATAGTCACGCTTATAAAAGCATGCAAGCACAACGTCAAATATCGAAGGAGCAGAGGAGTACGTTGGAAACGGTAGAGCAAGTATTTATGACGCTTTGTATGAGGTTAGAGCAGCGCATGGTGAAACATGCGGTTTATACCAGAACCATAGGCTTTTCGGTGAGGTATGGGGAGCACGCACGTTGGGATGATTTTTTTTCCATTGGGCAACCTATACAAGATGGAATCGTATTGATGAATCTCATAAAAGAACGCATTCGTCAATTTGAAATAAAGAATAGAACAAAACCAGTACTTAATACTGATATAAGAAGCATTGGAATAACCATTACTAATTTTTTAAAACAAGAAGAAGTACATCCGAATTTGTTTGAAGATACTAGCAAAGGCGATACTCTTCGCAAAACGGTTTATGAAATAAAAAATAAATTTGGCGACATTAAACTCCTTAGAGCTACTGAACTTTCGGAGAATGTTATCATGAAAGATGTAATTGGATTTGGATCGGTAAAAGACCTTTATTAATGTGTTAATGGGATAATATGTTAATGTGTTAATGGGATAATTATAGATCGAGAAGGATTTTTAGGTTTTCTTTGATTTTTAAAGAGGTTGGGTGGTCTAGCGTGCTTACTTTTTTGAGGAGGCGTTTGTTGTCGATTGCTCGTATTTGATCAATCATTACATCCCCATCTTCTTTTAATTTTGATTTTGATTTTTTCAGGTGAACACGTAAAATTTCTGCGTCCTTCTTTACGTTAGTGGTAATGGGAAGGATCACCGATGAGGGGTGAATTTCGTTGAGTAAATCGGTTTGAACAATAACCACAGGCCTAACCTTGCCTGGTTCGGTACCGATTGTTGGATTTAAATCGGCAATCCAAATATCGAATTGATTAATCTTCATCGATGAACCTTTCGAATTCTTTTAATACTTCTAAGGAGTCTTTAACTACTATACCCGACTCTTTTTTAAGCTGAATAGCAAGCAGTTTTCTCCTGTAAAGCTTATTGTAGAACTCAATAGCTTCATTAATGTATCGGTTTCTATTTTTATTCACCTTCCCAACAATTATCTCCGTTTCCATAAAAATTTCCTCCTCTAACTTTAAAGATAGATTTTTCATTTAAACAAAAGTATATACTTTTTTGATATACTGCAAATCTATTAACACATTATCCCATTAACACATTAACATATTAATTTAATCTTATCTTTGCACTTGCAAATCCCTCTATCGCCTCCTGAAATATGGAGGAGGAAAGTCCGGGCAACATAGAGCATCCTGCTTCCTAACGGGAAGACACTTTGAAAAAGGTGATAGAAAGTGCCACAGAAAAAAAACCGCCAGTAGCAATATTGGTAAGGGTGAAAATGTGAGGTAAGAGCTCACAGCTTTGTGCAGTAATGCATATCGCGGTAAACCTCAGGAGTTGAAAGACCAAATAGGTCCCGAACATGAAGCTGCTCGTTTCATAACTTCGGTTTATTCGGGATGGGTAGGTTGATGGAGATTAGAAGCGATTCTAATCCTAGATAAATGATAGATAAAGTAGTTATTCATAGCTACCGATACAAAACCCGGCTTATGGATTTGCATTTTTTTTCTTATTATTACCTCACGTAAAAATCTTATGCCAAGAATATTAATTATCGACGATGAAAAAAGTATTCGCAGTACACTGCGTGAAATACTGGAGTATGAAAAATACGAAATAGTAGAAGCGGGAGATGGTGCAGAAGGACTACAATATATAAAGAAAGAAGAGTTTGATTTAGTAATGTGCGATATTAAAATGCCCAAAATGGATGGCATGGAGGTATTAACGGCAAGTGCTGAAATCAAACCAGATCTTCCTTTTATCATGATATCTGGGCACGGTAGCATTGATGCTGCAGTTGAAGCTACCAAAAAGGGAGCTTATGATTTCTTACAGAAACCACCAGATTTAAATCGTTTATTAATAACTGTTCGTAATGCACTCGAGAAAAAAGAGTTGGTTACCGAAACTAAAATATTAAAACGTAAAGCTTCTAAAACGCGTGATATTATTGGACAATCGTCGCCAATCATTAGAATTAAAGATACTATCGAAAAAGTTGCGCCAACCGAAGCCAGGGTATTAATTACTGGTGAAAATGGTAGTGGTAAGGAATTAGTTGCTCGATGGATTCATGAAAAAAGTAATCGCGCAAACGGACCGCTAATAGAGGTGAATTGCGCAGCAATTCCATCAGAATTAATAGAATCGGAATTATTTGGACATGAAAAAGGTTCATTTACTTCTGCTATTAAACAACGCATTGGGAAATTTGAGCAAGCAAACGGAGGAACGTTGTTTCTAGATGAAATTGGAGACATGAGTATGTCTGCTCAATCTAAAGTATTACGTGCACTTCAGGAAAGTAAAATAACAAGAGTTGGTGGAGAGAAAGAAATTTCTGTTGATGTAAGAATTATTGCTGCTACAAACAAAGATTTATTCAAAGAAATTGAATTGAATAATTTCCGGATGGACTTATACCATCGCTTGAGTGTTATCATTATTCATGTGCCAACTTTAAATGAAAGAAGTGATGACATACCAGAAATTGCACAAAATTTCTTAGAAGAAATTTGTAACGACTATGGAGTACCTGTAAAGAAATTTACACCAAATGCAATGAAAGCACTTCAAGCAAACCATTGGACCGGTAACATTCGTGAATTGCATAACATGGTGGAACGTCTTATTATATTAAGTGATAAAGAAATAACAGAGCAAGATGTAATTCTAAATTCCGGAGCAAATAGACAAAATATGGGTTTAGAAGTAGCGCCAACTTCAATTGCAAACACCTATAATCAATATAAGAGTTATCAAGAATTTAAGGATGATGTTGAGAAAGAATACATCTTATTTAAACTCGAAAAAAATAACTGGAATGTAACCAAAACTGCTGAGGAAATGGACATTCAAAGAAGTCACCTTTATAATAAGATTGAAAAGTATCAGCTAAAAAGATAATTTAATATGCTGATATACTAGTATGCTGAAATAGACGCGATTTATCGCGTTGAATTTAGGTGATTTGATAAACTGTAAATTGGATGTAAAAAAATGACAAGCGAATTAGAGCAAATAGATTCCGAAGAGCAAGATTTATACGAACATCATAGAATAGTAGTAGATAAAGGGCAATCGTTGTTGCGAATCGACAAGTTTTTGATGAATCGTTTGCTAAATGTTTCTAGAAATAGAATACAGAATGCTGCAGATGCTGGAAGCATTTTGGTGAATAATGTTCCCATTAAGAGTAGTTATAAAATTAAACCAAACGATGTAATATCTATTGTATTACCTCATCCGCCTCGTGATACCGAAATTTACCCAGAAGATATTCCTCTCGATATTATTTATGAAGACGACTATATTGTAATCATCAATAAACCAGCTGGAATGGTTGTTCACCCTGGGTTTAATAACTATTCAGGTACATTGGTTCATGCCTTGGCTTTTCATTTTCAACACCTTCCTAATTTAAAAGGAAATGTTGCACGACCAGGATTAGTTCATCGAATAGATAAAGATACTTCTGGTTTATTGGTTATCAGCAAAGATGAATTATCGATGACTTTCTTAGCGAAACAATTTTTTGATCATAGCATTACTCGGAAATATGTTGCATTAGTTTGGGGTGATTTAGAAAAGGATGGAACTGTTTCTGGTTATATTGGTAGAAGCTTACGCGATAGAAAAGTAATGGATATTTTTGATGAAGAAGAGAAAGGGAAGTGGTCTGTTACACACTATAAAGTTCTTCAACGTTTTAATTTTGTAACACTAATAGAATGTCAACTTGAAACAGGAAGAACCCATCAAATTAGGGCTCATATGCAACACATTAAGCACCCTTTATTTAGTGACGCATCTTATGGTGGAGATAAAATATTAAAAGGAAATGCAAACGGACAATACAAACATTTCGTAGAAAACTGTTTTGATATTTGCCCACGTCAAGCACTTCATGCTCAGAGTATTGGTTTTATTCATCCACATACAAAAGAGTATGTACATTTTGAAGCCCCTTTTCCAGAAGATATGAAAACATTGATAGACAAGTGGTCTGCATATTTTTCAAATCTAAATAATCAATAGTGTTTTCTTACGAACATTTTTTTGCATTTTTGTTTCATGTTATCGACGGGATTTTTCAATTTAAACGGACAATTATATACACCTGAAACAAAAGTTTTCGGAACAACTAACCGTGCCTATAGATATGGTGATGGTTTGTTCGAAACAATGAGGATGATTGATGGAAATTTAATGTATTTTAAATTTCACATGGAGCGATTGTTCAAAGGAATGAATACTCTAAAATTACAATACCATAAATCGTTTGATAATGAATTTATTGCTTCCGAAATATTTTCGTTAGCTCGAGCAAATAAGATTTATAAAAATGCAAGAATTCGTTTTAGTGTTTTCCGTGAAGATGGAGGATGGTATACACCTGAGCGAAATACATTTCAATATTTAATTGAAATTCAAGGTTTAGAGGAATCCAGTTATATGGCTGAAAAGGGCCTAATTGTTGATGTTTACACAGATTTAAGAAAGGATTATACTTCTATTTCTTCTTTAAAAACCACTAATGCATTACCATATGTATTAGCAGGCGTTTATAGAAAAGAAAATCAATTGGATGAGTGTATTCTATTAAATAGAGAAGGCAATATTGTGGAGAGTATTTCTTCCAATATTTTTTTAGTAAAAGAAAATAAAATTTATACTCCAGCAATTTCAGAAGGTTGTATAGATGGTGTAATGCGAAAAGTATTGATAGATATAATTAAGAAAAAAAAGATACAATTATTAGAATCTAAACTACCGGTGGCTTTATTAGAACATGCTGATGAAATTTTCTTAACCAATACCATTAAAGGAATCCAATCCGTAGTGGGTATAGGGAATAAGCGTTATTTCAGTAGACTTAGCAAGGAACTCTTGGCAGAACTCAATAAGTTCTAAAATCGAACTAACGTATTATCGAACTATCGAATAGGAAATGAGCACACGAGCACATTAGCACACGAGCAAACTAGCATTGCCTCTAAGAAACTCCACCACCTTCATCCTTTTTTTACCTTCTAGTTGAAGTTCTAAAATGGAAATGCTCTGATTAGCTGTTTGGAACTTTAAATACGTTTTATTATCTGAACTAAATTCACCTGGGTTGAGGCTTAATGAATCTGAAATTTCAGCATCATAAATTTTTAATCCTAATGAATTTAAGCTAGTAAATGCTGTAGGGTATGGGCTAAGTCCTTTTATAAGATGGTATATTTCTTCAGCAGTTTTTGCCCAATTAATTTCCATATCTTTTTTGAAAATTTTTGGGGCATGTCGAAGGTCAGATTCCTTTAAACCATTGCTTTTCATGGTTTCTTCTTGTGAAACAGGTAGAACATTATTTGCTTCAATATCATTTACTGTTTTCAAAACTAAATCCGCTCCAAGATCCATTAATAAATCATGCAATTCTCCAGCCGACATGCTTTTATGTATAGGTGTTTTTGCTTGATGAATAATAGACCCGGTATCTATTTCGTGTTTTAAGAAGAAGGTTGTAACTCCACTTTCTTTTTCACCATTTATAATGGCCCAGTTAATGGGTGCTGCTCCTCTATATTGAGGAAGGAGAGAGCCATGTAAATTGAATGTTCCCAAAGGTGGCATTGACCACACCATTTCTGGAAGCATTCTGAAAGCTACTACGATAAATAAGTCTGCATTTAATGTTCTTAATTCGTCGATAAATTCTGGCGATTTCAGTTTTTCTGGTTGAAGAATTTTTAATCCATTCTCTACTGCATATTTTTTTACGGCAGATTCATGTAGTTTTTGTCCTCTACCTGCAGGTTTATCTGCACTCGTTACAACACCTACAATATTTTTATTGTTTTTAACTAATTTATCGAGGGAAGCTACTGCAAAATCAGGTGTTCCCATGAATACTATTCTCATGGATATAATAAATATTTATTTCGAATTTTGTTAAAATCTTCTAATCCTTCTTGCCAAGAAGCTCTAATTTCGGCTTCTGTTTTACCCTCTATAATTTGCTTCCTTAGTTCGGTGTTACCAGCTAATTTTTCGAAATATGGAATAAAAAAGTGTTCTTTATCTGGGAAATTAGTATACATTTCAATTAACCAATTTAAGTGTAATTGATGTAATTTCTGTGTACTATCGTTTACAAAAGTACGTAAATCTAATCCGTAACATGTTTTATTTAACAAAGGAGGTTCCTTACTCATTCCTATAATTGGCTGCGGAGTAAACGAATACTCATACTTACCTTCAAAAGCGGGGTGTCCAATTATTTTAAAAGGCTCATAAGTTCCTCTGCCCAGGCTTACAACAGTTCCTTCGAATAAACAAACTGAAGGATACAATGTAATGGCATCTTGATCTACCAAATTAGGAGAGGGTTTTATCGGAAGGGTATATATTCTATCGTGTGTGTATTCTGCATTTCTAATGACCTGTAATCGACACTTTCCTTTATTAGCTAACCATCCTTCACCATTAATCATTTTAGCGTATTCTCCAATGGTCATTCCATAAACAATAGGCACAGGGTGCATCCCAATAAATGAATATTGCGATGACTTCATAATGGGCCCATCTATATAATACCCATTAGGATTCGGACGATCTAGCACTAATAATTGAACATTATTTTCTGCACAAGCTTCCATTACAAAATGCAGTGTTGATAGGTAAGTGTAAAATCGAACACCAACATCTTGAATGTCAAAAACGACTATATCTATATCTTTTAAGTCGGACGTATCTGGTTTTTTATGCTTTCCGTATAACGAAATGAGAGGGATTTTTGTAGTAGAGTCAATGCTAGTCTGTATATTTTCACCTGCATCCATATTTCCTCTAAATCCATGTTCAGGGCAAAATATTTTTTTAATATTAATTCCTAAGTGTAATAAACTATCCACTATGTGAACATTATAGATGGTGGAAGTTTGATTTACAACCATTGCTACTCTTTTATTTTTTAAATAACGTAAGTACTTATGGCTCATAATTGCAGCAGGAATAGGTGCAGCTGCTCTGTTGATTTGAGCATTAATAGAACTGGTAGAAATCAAGATGATTAATACAATGAGTAGTATGGAAGTTCTTTTTTGCATTCTAATACTTATATTTAACCAAAAATAATATTATTTACTTGAATTACACTTTCTATATAGCCAAACGAATAACACTTCAATCTAAACGAAGTTTTTCTAAACTAATTGTAAAAATAGCAATAGCTGGAATTAGTATGGGCATTTTAGTTATGCTAATGAGTATTGGTATTATTAGAGGTTTTAAATCTACTATTAAAGAAAAATTAAATGGGTTTTCTGGTGAAATTCAAATAAATGCTTATCAACCAAATTCTTTCGAGAAAAATTATTTTATAAGGAGAGATGCGAAACTCGAACAAAAAATAAAAACAGTAAAAGGCCTTGAAAACATGATTGATTATGCAACTAAAATTGCATTGTTTAAAGTAGGAAATAAGGTGGAACCTGTTGTTTTAAAAGGTGTTTCTGATATTAATTCATATCCTTTCTTAATCAAATCCATCATTGAAGGGAATATAATAACTAATAAGAATGATGTTATTATAAGCAAATTAATAGCAGATAAGTTTAATATAAAAATAAATCAAACCGCCTTGTTTTATTTTGCCGATCAACAAATTAAAATTAGAAAATTAAAAATTGTTGGAATTTATGAAACAGGAGTTGATGAATTAGATAGAAATACAATTATTTCTGATCTTAATGTAATAAGATCTGTGAATGATTGGTCTGACAATCAGACTGGAGCATACCAATTAAATATTAAGGAAGGGGTAAATGTAGATTTAGTTGTAGACCAACTAAATGAACTGTTGCCTCTAGATCAAAAAGCAATTTCTAATAGAGATTTATATCCAAGTTTATATGATTGGATTGAGTTGCTAAATGTAAATGCAAAAGTTATTATTCTTTTAATGTTATTAGTAGCGGGGATCAATATGGTTTCAGCTTTATTAATATTAATTTTAGAACGTACTGCCTTTATAGGAATACTGAAAACATTGGGTTCGGCAAACACTCAAATTCGAAAAATATTTGCCTACAATGCAACCTATTTAATTGGAATAGGATTATTAATTGGTAATGTTTTAACCATAATACTAGCACAAATACAGATTCATACTCATCTATTTAAATTAGACCAGCGATCGTACTTCATGTCGTACGTACCCATAGATATAAACGTACTAGACTTCGTATATATTAATATTGGAACGTATTTGGTATGTATGTTTTTTGTTTATATAGCTTCTCTACTAATTACTCGTATTAGTCCATTAAAGGCTATTCGTTTTAGTTGATTTTTTTCATCCTGTATTTCACGCCATTTGATTGGACATTATTTCCACGAAGTGATAAATTTTCATCTATGGAGTAAATTATTAATGAATCATCTTTTTGAAGGTATTCATAGAAAAAACCTTCATTGTTTTTGTTAGATAAGAATATGGTGTTTAATTCTTTAGACATCCTGCAAGATTCATTTAAGCAAAACGAATAATTTACTGTTTGATTCAAATTTTTAATTTTACCGCTTACTAATAATTCCACAGTATCAGAATTTAATAAGTATTTCCCACTTATTGTATATTTATTAATAAATGGTAGGGCATAGGTTCCATAAGATTCAATTTCATTATTGTTGAATTCGGATTTATTAATTTTTTTAAATGTAATTTTATCGTTTGTTTCATTGTTAACAAGAACCAATTTATCATCCTCTAAAAGCACATCTGCATTTTTATAATTTCCAAAATAGTTTTTAATAACTAATTGGTTGTTTTCAGTTAATTCTAAAGGGCCAGAATTAATTTTACCATTAAAATCTATGATGGTATAATTTGTATCATTTTCTGGTATCACGAATTCGATCTTAGTACCACTAAAATTTTGTAAATTTTTATGTGTGATAACGTGATTGTAAAATTCTTCTGAAAGCCAATGCCCAGTATAGTCAACATCCATCGACTTTTTTGAACCACATGACGTTAATATTGAGGTAACTAGTGCTAATAATATAATTCTTTTCATTCTATAATTTTTTTGCTTCATTCCAAAAAATATCCATTTCTGCTAAACTCATGTCTTTTAATGCCTTACCTTGTTCTTTAGCTTTTTCTTCTAAATATTGAAAACGCTTTATGAATTTTTTATTGGTTTTTTCAAGGGCGTTTTCAGGGTTAATATTAATAAATCTGGCGTAATTTATTAATGAAAAGAGTAAATCTCCAAATTCTTTTTCAGCATTTTCAATATCAATTACTTCAGAAGTAACGGTGTTGAAATGTTCTCTGAATTCTTGCATTTCCTCTTCAACCTTTTCCCAAACCTGTTCTTTCTTTTCCCAATCGAAACCTACACCGCGAGCTTTTTCTTGAATCCTGGAAGCTTTTACCAATGCTGGCAAAGATACTGGAACTCCTCCTAATACCGATTTGTTACCCTCTTTTAATTTTAACTGCTCCCAATTACGTTTTACATCTTCTTCATCTTTTACAACAACATCACCATAAATATGAGGATGACGAGATATCAGTTTTTCACATATCCCATTTAAAACATCTGTAATATCAAACTGATTGGTTTCCGATGCTATTTTCGAATAAAAAACTAAGTGAAGCATAATATCACCTAATTCTTTTTTTACCTCTTGAAGATCATTATCTAAAATAGAATCAGATAGTTCATATACTTCTTCGATAGTTAGGTGCCTGAGGCTTTCCATCGTTTGCTTCATATCCCATGGGCATTTAGCACGGAGGTCGTCCATAATGGTTAAGAGGCGATCAAATGATTGTAAACGAGGATCCATAGTAGGTGTATTTTGTACAATGTAT
>CALRIM020000097.1:0-11931 GCA_943360385.1 Rhizobium sp. Q54
TGATTCTCAACATAAAAAAATAGATGTACTGGTAAACAATGCTGGATATGGCTTACTGGGTGCTGTAGAGGAGGCTTCGTTAACAGAAGTACGTTTACAAATGGAAGTGAATTTCTTTGCCCCTTTAAATCTTACACAAAAAGTATTACCATTTATGAGGAAGCAAGAATCTGGTCACATACTGCAAATTTCATCTGCAGCTGGATTTAATGCTACTATGGGAATGGGTATTTACAATGCAAGCAAGTATGCCTTAGAAGGGTTCTCGCAAGCTCTTGCCTTAGATTTGAGCGACAGTCCGATTAGGGTTACAATCGTGGAACCTGGGCCCTTTAGAACTCAATTTGGAGGAACCTCACATAAAACACCTATTAAGAAAATAGATTACTACGAAAATACTGCTCATAAATTGGTAAACATCATTCAAAATTATAGTGGTACACAAGATGGTGATCCGATTAAAGCTGCAGAGGTAATTTACAAAGTAGTAAACTCCGCAAACTCTCCATTACACTTACCTCTTGGACCTCATTCAATCGAAAAATTTGAAACAAAAATGAAGGAAGTTCAACAAGATATTGATGATTGGAAAACAATAAGTGCTAAAACTAATTTTGGTGATTAATGTACGAAACGCCGAAGCCTAAAAAAATCTACGATAAAAAATCTGGAAAGGTTAAAATCGAGCAATACTGCGCATATCAAGAGCGTAGTCAGCAAGAGGTGCGCGACAAATTGTATGATATGGGCTTGCACCAAAAGGATGTAGAAGAACTTATATCCGAATTAATTACCGATAACTTTTTAAATGAAGAACGATTTGCCATCACCTATGCTCGCGGTAAATTTAGAATGAAGCACTGGGGAAATATAAAAATTAAACAAAATTTAAAATTAAAAAAGGTATCGGACTACTGCATAAAAAAAGCACTAAAAGAAATTGATGGAGATGAATATATCGATGTTCTAAATAAAGAATTAATAAAAAGATCAACAAAAATTAAAGATGCTGACCCTTATGTTCGCAAACATAAAATTGCAAAATACCTTAATAGTAAAGGGTTTGAGTTAGACTTGATCTGGGATCTTTTGGGAAACGAGTAACGGGTATAGAGTATCGGGTATCGAGTAATTAAATAATTTTATAATTGAGTAATTAACCCGATACTCGATACCAGCTACTCGATACTCTTTTCCTGCTTCACATACTTCCTTATATCCAACACAATAAACGCTAACAGATAAAAGATAATTGGCATACCTACAGATAGAAATGAGGTGTATATAAAAAACAACCTTACTTTAGAAAGAGATAGTTTAAACTTTTCGGC
The DNA here is from genome assembly GCA_943360385.1 of Rhizobium sp. Q54. GTDB lineage: Bacteria > Bacteroidota > Bacteroidia > Sphingobacteriales > Sphingobacteriaceae > CAJBVG01. Next base: position 1,332 of record CALRIM020000097.1, read on the forward strand.
AAAGTATGTACATACTCCGAAAGAGTACTTCTCAAAAAACGACATTATTGATTGTATCATAACTTTAACTTAAGCCCTTGTATTCCTATTGTGCAATTTAAACATTTTTTATCATCACAGTAGTATTCCCACAAATATCTTAACCCCTGACTATGGATGCAATTACTGAAATTATAACCAGTTTCATTAAACATAGCAACATAACGATTGTTTTCCACCTTTAATACTTCCATTATATCTAAAGCCTTTTGTACATAACCTTCTTCGTTCTTTTTATTGCCATACAATATCCAAACCGTACAAATACAGTTTAATATTATTTGATAAATAGATTCTTCTCCTAACCTTTTTTCTTTTACAGCTCCCTCTTTGTCGAATACATAATGAGTATCCCAATACTTATGTGTTCTAACATCGAAAAACACAAATGCTTCTTCAAGCGATGTTAAGTCAAGGCAATCGCTAAAAAAGCGTGGGTGTTTTTGTAATATTGCAGCAAGTTGTGCAATACGAATTGTGGGAAAATTTGATGGACGCAATTTTGAAAATTTCCAAGTGGATTGTTCAAGTGGTGTTAAATCTAATTTCTTCGAAATAAAATGATATTCATCCTTTAATTGATTTGGATATTCATCTTTAAAACTTCTATTTAACATACCAGCTTGCCCGAACAAAATTGCTTCTACAAACAGTGGATTGTCTACATTTTTCTGAAACCACTCCGTGCGAATAGAACGAGCTAATCGGGCCATTGGTTCGGAGTTCACATGAAAGCCTAATTGCCTAGCTAAAATCTCTAAAAATAGTTGATCCCAGTGCTCATTTAAATGAGTTAATCTTACTGAATATTCATCGCATTTTTCTTCTAATCTAGAAATACACATTCGCTCTAACCAATGCTCCACAACACTCTCATCTATTTTAGTCCACCAATGTTTACATGGTAATACACGCATATCTTCTGCCAATTGCCGATACTTTTGCAAAACAGCTGCATCAATATATTCGCTTAAAACTAGTGTGTTTAATTGGGTATTATTTTGAGTGAAACAAGGTTTACCATCGACCTTATAAACTACGTGAAGTATAACATTGTTATAAGCTGCATCTTTATGATGATGGTGGGAATACCATTCAGAGGAATTAACATGTATTTCTACATTCCCCACCCACAATAAATCATCAATATAAATTTTAGAAGCTATAAAATCTGGACCAGCATTTATATGAGAATAACCGGGGTGTACAACCCTTATTTTCTGACCATCAATACTCGTAAATTCTTTTTGATTGAAAAGTTGAAATTTCCAAACCATCTGCACAAAATCTTCCTTCATCACTTATCCCCTTGGTTTATACAAAGGAAAGCGAAAGAAATGATTAAATCAAATTATTAGAAACAAGAATTTTTTGCATTTCAACTTGTATTTTCTGCGCTTCTGTTGCAGCACTTTTGGCGAAGTCTAAACCACTAGATGCATAAATAATATTTCGTGATGAATTAATCAATAATCCAACTTCATCATTTAATCCGTATTTACATACATCTTCTAAACTACCACCTTGGGCACCTACACCTGGAACTAAGTAAAAATGTTTTGGGCTAAGTTTTCGAATTTCTGCAAAATACTCCGGACGAGTAGCGCCCACCACATACATCATTTGCTCGTCGTTCGCCCAATTTTGAGAAGTCTTTAACACAGATTTATACAATGGTTCCGATTGACTGTTCTCAATTAATTGAAAATCGGCAGCACCTTCGTTAGAGGTAAGAGCCAACAAGATTACCCACTTCTCAGGATAGTTTAAAAAGGGTTTCACAGAGTCTGAACCCATATATGGAGCAACGGTTACCGAATCAAAATTAAACCCAGATGAATTCTTATCGAAAAATGCACGAGCATATAAATCGGAAGTATTACCAATATCACCTCTTTTTGCATCAGCAATCGTAAAAATGTTCTTCGGAATTACGTCCATCGTTTTCTGCAGACTATCCCAGCCTTTAGACCCGCGACTCTCATAAAAAGCGATATTGGGCTTATATGCCACACAGAATTCGGATGTAGCCTCAATTATGGCCTTATTGAACTCATAAATAGGGTCCTCAAAATCTAATAGATGCTTTGGTATACGTTGGATATCAGTATCTAACCCAACGCATAAAAATGATTTTTTAGCTTTAATTTCTTGTATGAGAGTGGCTTTATTCATATTCAGCAAAAATAGAAAATCATTTCAAAAAACACCGAATAGTTTATTTCTGCTATGTTTTTTTGTTTATTAAATAAATATCATTATTATTGCTTTGTGTTAATATCCTTAACACTTCTCAGTAAATACAAATCACACAATCACAATTCCTTAATGTACGATAATACCACGTTAAACGATAAACTCGTTTCTGAATTACGCCAAATTGCAAAAGAATTAAATATCAACAACTACGAAGAATTACGAAAACAAGAACTTATTTCTAATATAGTGGATAAACAAAAAAAACAAACGGGTGCTGAAGTAAGCAGTACGGAAGATGGTGCAGAAAAACCAAAAAGAAAAAGATCGGTTAAATCAGATAAAAAAGATGATAACCATGTTGAGCAGCAACGTTTTCAAGCAGAATACGATCAACAACCCGACAGAGTATTTGTACAAGAACGGGAGCCTCAACCTGTTGCTGATGTTCAACCCGAAAGAGAATCTACCACAGATTCTGAAGTGTCGAACCCAGAAGTAACAGAACCAGAAACAGCTCCAATTGCAGAAACTCCTCAACAAGGTAACCCAGAACCAAGTGGTTTACAAGATAGCGCAAGCATCGAAAGATCTTTCGATAGAAATCGAAACAATAAATTCGACAGAAATAACAATAATCAAAATAGAAACAACCCTCGCAACAACGATTCGTTGTTAAATACACTCGATTTCGATAATTCTATCGTTAACGAAGGTGTATTAGAGATTATGCCAGATGGGTATGGTTTCTTACGTTCTTCAGACTATAATTACCTTACTTCGCCAGATGATATTTATGTATCTCAATCGCAAATAAAATTATTTGGATTGAAAACTGGAGATACTGTTCGAGGTAGCGTTCGCCCACCTAAAGAAGGTGAAAAATATTTCCCTTTAGTTAGAGTCGAAACAATTAACGGACGTACACCTTCGGAGGTTAGAGACAGAGTTCCTTTTGATTTCTTAACCCCACTTTTCCCTTTCGAAAAATTCAATTTATTTTCTGATCCAAATAATTACTCAACACGTTTAATGGACCTCTTTGCTCCTATTGGTAAAGGTCAACGTGGATTAATAGTAGCGCAACCTAAAACGGGTAAAACGGTATTGTTGAAAGACGTTGCCAACGCAATCGCTGCAAATCATCCAGAAGTTTATTTAATTATTTTATTGATTGATGAACGTCCTGAGGAGGTTACCGACATGGCTAGAAGCGTACGTGCAGAAGTAGTAAGTTCTACATTCGACGAACCTGCTGAACGCCACGTTAAAATTGCAAACATTGTGCTTGAAAAAGCAAAAAGAATGGTAGAGAGCGGGCATGATGTAGTAATCCTTTTAGATTCTATTACACGTTTAGCAAGAGCTTACAATACTGTTGCTCCTGCATCTGGTAAAATATTATCGGGTGGTGTAGATGCTAATGCGCTACACAAACCAAAACGTTTCTTTGGAGCTGCACGTAAAATAGAAAATGGTGGTTCCTTAACTATTATCGCGACAGCGTTAACAGAAACAGGTTCTAAAATGGACGAAGTTATCTTTGAAGAATTTAAGGGTACAGGTAATATGGAGTTACAATTGGATCGTAAAATTGCGAACAAACGTATCTTCCCAGCTATTGATATTACAGCATCTTCTACACGTAGAGACGATTTATTATTAGACAAAGATGTATTACAACGCATCTGGATTTTAAGAAATCACTTGGCGGATATGAACCCTGTAGAAGCAATGGAATTCCTACAACACCAAATGCGTGGAACTAAATCAAACGAAGAATTCTTAATTTCAATGAATAGCTAAGTTTGCTAATATGAAAAAACATATTCCAAATTTCATTACATGCTTAAATTTATTCTCGGGTTGTATTGCAACTGTTTATGCTTTTAATGGTGAATTAGAAACTGCTGCCTATTTTGTTTTATTAGCCGCAGTATTCGATTTTATGGATGGTTTAGCTGCTCGTGCCCTAAAAGCATACTCAGAAGTAGGTAAACAACTTGATTCCTTAGCAGATATGGTAAGTTTTGGATTTATACCTGGCTTATTTGTGTATAAAATGCTTTCTTCCTCTCTTGAGTCGAACGGTTTACCTATAATTCTTGCCTATGCAGGTTTTATTATAACCGTGTTTTCAGCAATTAGATTGGCAAAATTCAATATTGATACTCGTCAAACCGAGAATTTTATAGGATTAGCAACTCCTGCAAATACCTTGTTTTTTATAAGTTTGCCATTTATGCAAGCTCAACCAATTGAGTTTCTTCAAATTCTTACCAATCCAATTGTATTGTTATTCTCAAGCATAGGTTTTTCATTCTTATTAGTATCCGAAATACCCCTATTCTCCTTTAAATTTAAGAGTATGGCGTTTAATCCTAATATTCATAGATATCTATTATTAATCTTATCGCTAATACTAATAATATTTTTTAAGTTTGCAGCGATTCCAATGATAATTGTAATCTATATTTTATTGTCTATTATTTTTAAAGAAAAATTTAGTGCCTAATATGAAATTCCAAGCAGAAATCAATGTAATGCCATTGAAAGAAATCCTTGACCCTCAAGGTAAAGCCGTAACTGGTAGTATGAAAAATATCGGACTTGCAGAAGTTCAAAATGTTAGAATTGGCAAACACATCACACTAGAAATTGAGGCTAATACTAAACAAGAAGCTTCTGAAAAAGTAGAAATTGCTTGCAAGAAATTATTAGCAAACCTTATTATGGAATCGTTTGATTTCACTATTGTAGAAATCTAGTATCAGATATCGGGTATCAAGTATCTGGTAGGATTTTTCAACATTTCTTAAAACAATACTCACAAAAAAAGGGCTTAATTTTCATTAAGCCCTTTTCTATTCAATATCAATTCTATTGTTTAGTGAACTTAATCACTTGTTGCTCATTGTTAGATTCTACTCTAATAAAGTAAATACCTTTGTTCTCTACATTAATATTTACAATACCAAATGCTTCTTTCAATTCCTTTGCAAATACTACGTTTCCTAAGATATCATATACTTTAATTTTACCTTCAGAAGATTTGCTGAAACTATAAGATACCTGAACCGCAGCATTAGTAGGGTTAGGAAATGCTTTAGCAAAAATAGAATTTGATTTTCTCTCAATTCCACTCGCTAATGAATCGGTAACCGAAAACATATCTATTCCTGCTTCTACAATATTATCTGTTCCTGTATCCCCTGTTTTAACAACAAGTTTCATATTGTTATTAGGTGTAATGAAGTCTTTTACTCTAATTGAATTCGACACCCATTTCCCTTTATCTGCAATAGCACCAACATGTTGTTCTACTATAGCTGTTTGTGTACCATTCGAAATAGACACCGTAAACGTGTCTGTAGGAGTACCAGAAGTTGCAATATTAGAGAACCATCTACTATAATTAATATATGGATTAGTATATCCTGTTAAATCCATTGATGGAGATCTTAAAACGACCACTCCCCCGTCAACATCGGCAGTGGTAACATTTCCTGTAGCATTACCAGTAACATAGCACTGATCTCCAAAATCACCTACCACATCAAAATCTGGATTCGCAATAATGTTATTTAAAGTTGTACGAATTGGTTTAGCTCTAACCCAGTCTCCTGTTGAAGCTGTTGAAGTAGCAGTCCAATTAAAATCAAACAAGAAATCATCATAATATCCTTTTGCAAGTTTTACATTAGGGATATCGTTTACTGTTAAATAATCCGTAGAATCTATAAACATCGTTTTAAATCCAAATGCTCCTACATATAAAGCATACTTACCAGCATAGAATATTGGAATACTAATTCCACCATTGCCATTTGCCGTTACGTCATAAGTAAACTCTGCGTTTTTAATTAACACGTGAGCATTTGCAATTGGGGTATTTGAAGAATCTTTTATAGTAGTATTGAATACAAAATTTACTCTTTTAGATAATAAAACATTTAAAGGAGTTACCTCTCCATTAACTAGATGAACAGTAATATCTTGGGCAATATATCCTGGATAAGAAACATGCACAATATAAGTACCAGAGTCTACCGTTCCATTTTTATAAACCCCAGAATTATTCGTAATTCCATCTAAAGAATGTTTACTAATAACAGAAATATTTGCTCCAGCTATTGCAATATTTGTTAGGGCATCTTTTACAACACCTTCTAAGAAACAAGCCCTTTTATAGGTAGGTGTAACTACATACATTCCCAGTTCCATATCAGATATTAATATATTACCTGAGGGTAAATAAGGGTAAACACCCCATGCTCCATTAAATCCATCTCCTGAGAGATTAGGTGATGAATCAAAATTGCCAACTTCCACTAAATTATCTGGACGAGAAGCATCTACAACAGTAATCCCATCACGGTAATAAGAAGTCCACAAGAAATCGGTAGCAGAACCTGTAACTCCTTGATTGTTCAAAATGTATGTGTTATGTCCAATTGAACCTGTTTCATTGTGACGGTAACGATCTAATTCCTTAATATTTTGAAAATCAGAAATGTCATATGCAGTTACCCAAGATCCCGAAACCTCATCTGTTGTATAAATAACTTTATGATTAGTAGACATCCAAGAATTGTGTGTAAACTGTTTTGGAGTAACTTGAGAAGCAATAATAACTGGTGCTTGCGGATTTCTAGCATCAATAATTTCTAATAACCCATCATAAATTTGACAGGTATACATGGTATCGTTTCTCACAAATCCATCATGTACATATCGTTGAGATACTGTTCCTAGATAATGTGGATTCCATGGATCTGCTAATGAAAATACTTTAGCTTTTCCACTTTGAGTATTTCCACCATATAAATAAAGCTTACCATTATCAATATGTAAAGCATGGATAGCTTTTATTTGATTTGCCATTGCTCCATCACCTTTATATTTTTTATATGTTACTGTATCTGGCAGCTTACTTAAATCTATAACATGTATTCCACCTCCACCTTCGGTTGTAACATATGCAAATTTCCCCCAAGTTCTTATTTCTCTCCATTCGGAAACTGAATCGGGAACAGAAAATCTTTTAATTGGTTGGCTAGGATTTGTAACGTCTACAATCGAGGTGCGGTCGTTAGCTCCTACCAATGCGTATTCCTTACCTGTTGTATCTACATATCCCCAAATGTTTGACGTTCCTGGATACGGTACTCGTGATCGTTGCACAACATTTACATTTTGTGCATTTGCTGAAAGGGCTAATAAGCCTATCAGGCAAAAATTAATAATTCTTTTCAATGTGTATAATTCTATCGTTAGTTTATTCTTTTATAATTTTTTCGGTTTGGATTAATTTTTCATTTTTAAAAAGTTGTACAACATACATTCCTGAATTGTATTCTGTAAAGTCTATTTTTTCCTTTAGATTATTTATAGTTTGACTTAAAATTAACTTACCATTAACATCATTAATAACTAAATGTAACTTATTAATGCTTGCTTGTTCTATACATAACTCATTTTTTACAATACTCGGAAATACTTTTATTTCATTAATAGTATTATTTTCAACCCCAAAGCCAAGTGGAGTTAACTCTACATTTTCTATAACTACCTGTCCGCGAACTAAGTTAACTGAAACTGTTTTATCATTAAAACCAGGAGCCGAAAACTTAACTTCGTGTATCCCTTGGGTAACAATTCCAGTTTTATAAGCACCTGTCAATTTCCCATTTTTAGTTTGTCCGTTTGCAGTAAAAGTTACGGTAGCGTTTGGTATTGCTAATAACGATATCGAATTGTGAACTGTTCCCTCTAAATAACAAGCTCTTTGAAAATTAGGTTGTAAGGTAAATAGCCCAAGTTGCATATCCGACACTAATATATTTCCTGAAGGTAAATAAGAATAAACTCCCCAAGCTCCACTATTACCATCGCCCGAATTCGGACTCGTATCATAATGGGCTACCTCTACCAAATTATCCGGTCTTGCAGCATCTACAATAGTTACTCCATCAGTATAATAAGACGTTAATAAGAAATCTGTGTTATGGCCTGTTGCTAAAGAATCATTTAATATATAGGTATTATGAGGGACAGAACCATTTGCATTATTATGCCTATAACGATCTACTTCTATAATATCTAATGGATTACTAACATCATATGCTGCTACATAAGAATTACTTTTTTCATCTGTGGTATATAAAAAGTTATTATTTGAAGAAAGCCAAGTGTTATGTGTAAAAGCAAATGGTGTTACTTGTGAATTTAATAAAATAGGAGCTGACTTATTCGTTACATCCACTATTGAAAAATTGCCCCCATATATCTCACCCGAATAAAGTTTATTATTTCTAACAATACCATCATGTACATATTTGTTGGTATATGCTCCTGCAACGGTGGGATTCCAAGGATCCGTAAGGTTTAAAATTAACGCCCCCGATTGAGAAACCGAGTTATCAGCTCCATACAAATACAAATAACCATCATCTATGTGCAATGCATGAACATTACTAATTAATCCATCTGCTGTGAATTGCTTCGTTTTTATACTATCTGGAAGATATTGTAAATCTACTATCATTACTCCAACGTAGTTACTATCAAAATTCTCCGTGGTTATATAAGCATAATGCTGCCAGGTTCTAATTTCTCTCCAAGTAGAACGGGCACCTTTAATTTTAAATAATGTAACAGGTTGTGTAGGATCGGTAACATTTATAATTGCACATGCATCTTTTGATGTGCTTGACCCAGTACACCCTAAAAGGGCATATTCTTTATTATTTTGACTATAACCCCAAATATTGGAATACCCATTGTTTCCAATAGAAAGGGTGCTTTTTAGAGTTAAATTGTATTGTGCCTTAGTTAAAACACTGGTTAACAGTAGGCAAAAAAGCAGTAAATATCTCTTCATATGGTGTATTTTACTCAATTTTAAGCAAAAATTCGACCAAAAAGAACATATTAATTAACAATTAACAAACAAGGATTTAACTATTGTCTGTTAGTAGTGAACAATTAAACATATATTATTAAAATTTAAGGTGATTTTAAGGAGAAATTTATCAAATGACTTTCGATATTTATTCTTTTATAATTTTTTCAGTTTGTAGTAATTTTTCGTTTTTATACAATTGAACGATATAAGTACCAGTTGCAAAATTCGAAATGTCTATGCGTTCTTTTGCGTGAATTACATCTTGAGATACTATCAAATTCCCGTTCAAATCAATAATTTTTAAATGCAATGTACTTTCTTCATCTTGTTCTATCCATATATCGTTGACAGCTCTACTTGGATATATTTTAACTTCATTTAAATTAATATTCTCCGTTCCAAATCCTATTGGCTTCAACATAATATCTGCAGAAACAACTTTTCCTTGCATTAAATTAATTGAAATGGTTTTATTAGTATATCCTTTAGCGCTAAATTTAATATCATGAATTCCTTGAGTATTTATCCCTGTTTTATATTTTCCACTTAATTTACCAGATTCTATTTGCCCATTTGTTAACAAAGTAATTTTAGCATCTGGGATGGGTAAAAGTGTCATTGCATCATAAACGGTACCTTCAAGATAACTTGCTCTTTGATAGGTAGGCTTCAATACATACATTCCATTCTCTATATCGGAAACCATTAAATTCCCAGATTTAAAATAAGGATAAACTCCCCATGCACCGTTATAACAATCACCGACAAATGGACTTGTATCGTAATGTGCAACTTCTACTAAATTATCTGCACGAGTAGCATCTACAATTGTTAACCCGTCAGCATAATAAGATGTTACCAAAAAATCTGAATTAAATCCTGTGATTAAAGAATCGTTTAAAATATAAGTATTATGTGGAATAGAACCATTTGCGTTTAAATGTCTATATCTATCCATCTCTGTAATATTGAGAGGATCTGAAACATCATAGGAGGTTACAAATGCATTATCTTTTTCATCGGTAGTGTATAAGTAATTACTATTGGTAGACAGCCAAGTATTGTGAGTAAATTGTGTAGGCGTAGATTGCGAATTTAATATTACAGGATGAGCTTTATCACTTACATCAACAATTGTAAATGTTCCATAATAAATTTCTCCAGCATATAATTTATTGTTTCTAACGATTCCATCATGAACATATGAATTTGATTCAGTATAGGCTCCGGCAATTGTTGGATTCCAAGGATTTGCCAAATTTAAAATTAATGCACCATTCTTCGAAACCCTATTGCTAGAACCATATAAATACATGTATCCCTCATCAATATGTAAAGCATGTACTTCTCCAATAATTCCATTTGCCGTAAATTGCTTCGTTTTTATACTATCTGGTAAATATTGCAAATCAACAATGGTCACTCCAAACGTAGTATCAGCACCTTCGGTAGTAATAT
>CALRIM020000098.1:0-11736 GCA_943360385.1 Rhizobium sp. Q54
AAACTAGCCCTTTCGATACTTACATTCAAATTATTCACGGGAATGCATCCATCACTATAGATAAAGTGGAACATTTATTAAACCTAGGCGAAGGCATTATTATACCTGCACATTCGGTGCATCGTTTTAATGCAAAAAAACAGTTTAAAATGATTTCTACGGTAATTAAAAGTGGATACGAAGACTAATTATTAATTCCTAATTTAGTTTTCATGCCATTCGGTACACCATCCTTGTGCAACAAAATAGAAGTGGTTTTATACTTCACAAAATTCTTGGTTACATATAAATATCCATCGTAATCGTTTTTGGTACCCCAAGAATTTTTTACAATGTAATACTCTCTACCGTTAACATCTTTTGCGATTCCTGTAATTTGCATTCCATGATCGTCTGTTGTTTCGAAATTATCAAACGCTTTCTGACGAATTTCTGGAGTTACTTCTAACTCTGGTTGTGGTTTAACAAATAAATCTTTCTTCTCATCCTCTGTCATGTCTACATAATTTTTTGTTGGCACATACGCCACACCGTTTTTCCAACTGAACGATTTTTCTGTAACATCTGTAGCCCAAGCAACAGTATATCCTTTGTTCAATGCATTATCAATTGTTTCAATCATATCATTTAATTGAACATTGTAAGATGGCTTGAATGTCCAATTATCTGGTACCATCACAATCATTTGAGAGTAATATGGATTGTTAGTAAAAGAAGTTATTTCAACATAATCTTTTGCATTAATTCCAACCACATCCTTCGCGAAAGTCATTGGTGTATATTCTTTTCCTTCGAATTTAAATTTTTCTGGAACCGTTCCTAAGTAAGTATCCACCACACCTGTCAATGCTTTTTTCCAAACCAATGAAATTGGTTTTTCACTTTTTGCGATTGGTTCAATAATACCTTTTAAAATAGACTCTAATTCCGCATGATCATTTTTAACCTGACCAGGAAGTAAACCATTATACACTTCTTGAGGTAATGCACCATACTTCACCATTAAATCTATAGGATCGTGCAATGCTCCACCCTGACCATAACTCAACCCTCCATGCATACGCACATACGCTTCCGCTTTATCGATATACATATTTCTAACCGTAAACATCTCTGCAATATCAACAGGTTTTTTACCCAAACGTATCATCTCCGATTCTATAAATGAATTGGAAGAATAACTCCAACAAGTACTAGAAGAACCTTGATTCTTAACAGATGTAGCTTCTGCATTTACAACCGTTTTAAAGCCGAAAGCTTCTTTACTCGTTAATGTTTTATTGTCTTTTAATTTATTGATTAAATCGTCTTGGGCAGATGCTGCTGTTAAACTTAAAGCGAAAAGAATGGCTAGTGTATACTTATTCATTTAAAAATGTGTTAATATGTTAATGGGATAATATGTTAATATGTTAATGGGATAATATGTTAATGCCAGTCTGAAATTGTTCAAATTGTTCAAATTAATCAATTGTTCAAATTGGCTCATTAGCACATTTCCATAATCGTTTCCACCAAATCATCCACACTTGGTTTCGAGAAATAATCGCCATCGGTTCCGTAAGCTGGGCGGTGTGGTTTAGCAGTTAGTGTGCGTGGTGCAGCATCTAAATGATAATATCCTTTTTGCTCTTCTAACACTTGTTGCATCATATAAGAAGTTGCACCTCCTGGAACATCTTCATCAAAGAATAAAATTTTATTTGTTTTCTTTAACGAATCTAAAATATGGTGGTGTATGTCAAAAGGTAATAACGATTGAACATCTATTAATTCTACAGAAATTCCCATGGTGCTTAATTCTGCTACTGCTTCTTCTGCAATTCTAACACAAGAACCATATGTTACCAGTGTAATATCTTTTCCTTCTACCAATGTTTCTGGAATACCTAATGGCAATGTAAATTCACCAATATTATCTGGCATTGGTTCTTTTAATCGGTATCCATTTAAACACTCTATGACTAAAGCTGGTTCATCAGATTTTAAGAGTGTATTATAAAATCCTGATGCTTGTGTCATGTTACGTGGAACCAATACATGCACGCCTCTGAGCGAGCTAATAATCATTCCAATTGGTGAACCCGAATGCCACACTCCTTCTAACCTGTGTCCACGTGTACGAATAATTAATGGTGCCTTTTGTCCTGCTTTAGTTCTATACGAAAGTGATGCTAAGTCGTCGCTTAAGGTTTGCAATCCGTATAATAAATAATCTAAGTATTGTATTTCTGCAATTGGGCGAAGCCCGCGCATTGCAAGTCCAATTCCTTGTCCAACAATTGTTGCTTCACGAATACCAGTATCGCTGATTCTTATTTCACCATATTTTTCTTGAAGTCCTGCGAAGCCTTGATTTACGTCGCCAATTTTACCAACATCTTCTCCAAATGCTAGTACTCTAGGATCGCGAGCAAAAGCAGCATCGAAACATGCTTGCACAATTTCTCTACCATCCATTAGTTTTGCATCTTCGGAATATTGAGGTTTAATTTCCGAAATATTCATTGCTGAATTTTCGGTATCGGTATGTAATTTAGAATTGTATCTATCGTAGTTTATAGTATTATAATAATTCAACCATATCACTAAATTTCTTTTTGCATCACTATCTTCATTGCGTGTTAGGCGTAACGATTTACGAACTGCAACTAAAATATCTTTACGCATAGCATCTACTGTGCTGCGTAATGTTTGCACCAATGCTAAAATTTCTGCCGATGAAGATGATGAGCTTGCTAATGATTCTAATAAAGCAGAAACCTCTGTAATCTCTTGTTTTATTGGGTTGTTAAATGATTCCCATACTTCTTTCTGGCAAGCACGAACATATTTTTTAGCATCTTGTTCAATTACATCTAATTCTTCTGCTGTTGCAATAGAAGAAGATATCATCCATTCGCGCATTTTTTTTATACAATCGAACTCCGCTTCCCATTCCAAACGTTCTTTAGATTTATAACGCTCATGAGAACCAGAAGTAGAGTGTCCTTGTGGTTGTGTTAATTCTTGAACATGAATCATTACCGGAACATGTTGTTCTCTACAAATAGCAATTGCCTTTTCGTAGGTTTCACATAATGCAGGATAATCCCAACCGTTTACTCTAAAAATTTCAAACCCCTCTCCTTTTTCATCGCGTTGAAATCCTTTTAATATTTCAGATATGTTTTCTTTAGTAGTTTGATATTTGCATGAACAGAAATTCCATATCCATCATCCCAAATAGAGATGGCCATTGGGATTTGTAAAACCCCAGCCGCATTTATCGATTCGAAAAAATGACCTTCGGAAGTACTTGCATTTCCAATAGTTCCAAAGGCAACCTCATTTCCAGAAATTGAAAAATTATCGAGATGAGACAGTCCTGGATTATTACGGTATAATTTTGATGCTTGCGCCAACCCTACTAATCGTGGCATTTGCCCTGCTGTTGGTGAAATATCTGCAGAAGAATTTTTTATGGAAGTTAAATTTTTCCATGACCCATCTTCATTTAAAGTACGTGTACCGAAATGTCCGTTCATACTTCTACCAGCCGAACTAGGTTCTGCTTCTACATCTGGCAAAGCATAAAGTTGAGCAAAAAACTCTTTGATATTCGACATTCCCGCAGCGAACATAAATGTTTGATCGCGGTAATATCCCGAACGAAAATCTCCCTCACGGAATACTTTCGACATTGCAATTTGTGCTACTTCTTTGCCATCACCAAAAATTCCAAATTTTGCCTTTCCCGTTAACACCTCTTTCCTTCCAAGTAAACTTGCTTGGCGGCTTTCATTTGCGATACGGAAATCGTTTTTTACTACTTCTCTGAAATCTTCGAAACTTAAATTCCCTGTAGTAGACATTGTTGGTTCTGTGTGGTTTAATGACATAAGCGAAATATTGCGTAATGCGACAAAAATAATGAATCGAAAGCAGACCAAGAAACTATTTATTAAGGCTAAGAATTAGTACTTTAGCACCTATTAACCCTATTCAATATGATTAAAAAGCTACTTATTTTACTTATTTGCCTTAGTTCAAATGCCTTTTTTGCGAAAGCTCAGGACACTACACACGTTCGTTCGCATAACGAAACTCATCTCAATTGGTATGGTGATTTTGTTACAAAAACAAAATTTCCCTCAGCAGATACTAGTTATAAAAAAATACTATTGAAGTTTACCATTGGCTGCCCTACAAATGGTTGTAGCGATTGGGATTATACGGTAAAAGTTTATGCACGCAGACCAATTGGAGTTGATACCGCTGGAAAACCTGTATACGAATACATAGAATTTGCCAGGTACATTACTCCTTACGCTAGCGATAAAAAATTCGGATTTTACAGAGATTTCGAAGCGGATATTACCGACTTCCGTTCGGTATTAACAGACTCTACCGAAATTGGTGTGAAATATGAAGGTTATTCTGATGGCTTCACGGTGAGTTTAGATTATTATTTTGTAAAAGGAACACCTATACGTCAAGCATATAAGGTGGTACCAGTATATTACGGAGGTTTCCCATATGGAGATGCTGCTAATTCAATCGAAAATTATTTAACACCTTTCAAATTCAAACCAAATGATACTACAGACAGAGTAGGAATCCATATTTTGCAAACCGGACATGGATTTGGTGGCAATGAAGATTGTGCAGAATTTTGCCCGAAATATAATTTCATCAAAATTAATGGAGTACAACGTTACAGTAATTTAGTTTGGAAAGATAACTGTGGTTTAAACCCTATTTATCCACAACAAGGTACATGGTTATACGACCGTGCAAATTGGTGTCCAGGTGAAATGGTTCGTCCGTTTTACCACGACCTTACTCCATTCCTTAGCAAAGACTCTACGCAATTCGATTTGAATATGACACCATTTACGAATGTTGGAAATAGTTCTTGTTCGTATAATGTTGCTGCAAATCTTATCTATTACAGAAACGTTGTGGCAAGTGTTGATTTATCGTTAGAAGATATAATTGCACCGAGTAAAAAATGGATAAACGCAAGGTATAATCCGATATGTGGTCAACCAAAAATTAAGGTAAAAAACAATGGAGATTTACCAGTAGTTGGATTGAAAATTGAGTATGGATTTTGGGGAACAAGTAATACCTATGAGTATATTTGGAATGGTGTTTTAGATCCCTTCACTTCTCAAGAAATAGATTTACCCCCAACCACTTTTGCAGCAGGAAATATATTTTACAGTAAAGTTTATCCAGCAGACAGCACTTGGTTAGATTACGATATGTTTAACAACACCATTAAAACAGATTATAATTTAGTGAAAGGGTTGCCAAGAAAATTTACTATTGAATTCCGAGCAAACGCCGCACCCGATGAGAATAGTTATGAAATTCAGGATGTGAATGGAACTATTATTTTTTCGAAAGATGGATTTAAGGCGAACACCATGCATAAGGATACCGTTAATTTAACAGTGGGTTGTTATACTTTTATAGTGTATGATAGTGATAAAGATGGGATGAATTTCTTTGGCAATAGTGACGGAGTTGGCTCAGTAAGATTTAGAGATATGGGGAACGTTATTTTCCAAAGTTTCAATAATAATTTCGGAACGGAAATACGTTTCAATTTTGTGGTAGATACTACCCTAACTGGGGTCGAAAAGTTAGAAAAAGAGTCACTTTTCAAGGTATATCCAAATCCAGCAGGAAATAAATGTTTCATTGAGAATAACAGCAACGAAACTATTTTGAAGGTAAAATTGTTCAATATTCAAGGACAATTATGGAAAGAATACGACGAATTGGCGGGAAAAGACTTAATTGAGGTAGATTTATCTGACGTAGGAGGTTCATACTATTTCTTTGAAATAGAGACAACTAATGGTGTATACCGAGAAAAAGTGTTGGTAAATGGGGAAAAATAGGTTATTTGGAATACCTTTTGTTATTAAAATTACATTAAATATTAGCTTAGGTTTTTAAAATGTCGATCTAAGCGTTAAATTTGAAATTCAAAATAAGATTATAAAAATGAAAAGATTAGTATTATCAATCATTGCTTTTGCTGCTTTAACTACAGCAACAATGGCACAAACTCCTGCAGCTCCTGCAGCAGCACCAGTAAATCCAAATGCAGCTGATTTTAAATTCGAAAAAGAAGTTCACGATTTCGGAAATGTAAAAGAAGGAACGCAAGCGGAGTATGTATTCAAATTTGTAAACGTAGGTAAAGAACCATTAGTAATAACAAACGTACAAGCATCTTGCGGTTGTACAACTCCAAAATGGACGAAAGAGCCAGTTAAACCAGGAGAAACAGGTCAAGTAACTGCAATTTATAATTCTAAAGGTCGCCCAGGAAACTTCAACAAAGCGGTAACAATTACTTCGAATGCAAAAACTGCACAAAAAGTATTATTTATTAAAGGAAATGTTGAGCCTTCTGGAGATGGAGAGAACTCAGAATCGGCAATGCCAGTGAAAAAAGACGCAGTGTCGCCAGTAGCTAAGCCGTAATATTTTTTATTGTAATAGAATTTTAAGACTTTTGTCCCGTTCTGAATTTCAGAGCGGGACTTTTTTTTATACACAAACAAATGCCAAAGATTTCTAATAAAGGCGTAAACATGCCAGCGTCGCCAATTCGTAAATTGGTACCCTTTGCCGATAAAGCAAAGAAAGAAGGAAAAACTATTTATCATTTAAACATTGGTCAGCCAGATATAGAAACTCCGGAAGGTATGTTAAATGCTATTAAAAATATCGATTTTAAAGTATGGGCTTATACTCATTCGGAGGGAATTCCGAGTTACAGAGAAAAGCTTGCAGGATATTATCGCAAGGTAGGATTCAAAGGAATTGAAGCGAGTAATATTATTGTAACTACTGGAGGATCGGAAGCCATTACCATTGCAGTTAATGCATGTTTAAATCCGGGTGATGAAGTAATAATTCCAGAACCATTTTACGCCAACTACAACGGATTTACTTGTATGGCAGATGTGGTAATTAAACCAATTGTTTCTACCATCGACAACGGATTTGCATTACCAGCCATTGAAGAGTTCGAAAAATTAATCGGACCAAAAACAAAAGCCATTATGATTTGCAATCCGAATAACCCAACGGGGTATTTATATTCGAGAGCAGAGTTAGAGGCATTAAAAGTATTGGCATTAAAGCACGACTTGTTTATTTTCTCAGACGAGGCCTACAGAGAGTTTTGTTATGATGGGAAGGAGTTTGTATCTCCAATGCATTTAGAGGGCTTAGAAGAGAACGTAATTGTATTAGACACGGTTTCTAAAAGATACTCGGCATGTGGAGCACGTTTAGGAGCTCTTATCACTAAAAACAAGGAAGTATTAGGCGCAGCATTAAAATTCGCACAAGCAAGGTTATCGCCTCCAGGAGTGGCACAAATTGCAGGAGAAGCGGCCATAGATACACCAGACTCTTACTTCACCGCGGTAAACAAAGAATATACTGAGAGAAGAGATTTAGTTGTATCGGCATTGAATAAAATGGACGGAGTATTTTGTCCGAATCCAGGAGGAGCATTTTACGCGGTAGTACGATTACCGATAGACGATTCTGACAAATTCTGTCAGTGGATGTTAGAAGAATTTTCTTACGAAGGGCAAACCGTAATGATGGCACCAGCAACGGGCTTCTACTCTACCCCAGGCGCAGGTAAAAACGAAGTACGTATTGCTTATGTTTTGAAAAAAGAAGATTTAACAAAGGCGATGAAATGTTTGGAGGAAGCGTTGAAAGTATACCCAGGAAAAAAATAATGTGCTCGTGTGCTAATGTGCTCGTGTGCTCGTAAAAAATTCATCAGGATTTTGTATCTTTGTAATCTTATTTAGCAAACGAGCAAACGAGCAAACGAACACGGGGCTGCTTGGAATTGACAGGGTGGAAGATTTGAATGTAAGCATGCAGGGTTTTGTTAGGACACCCTTAAAAGAAACTTTCATACAATAATTGGCGAAAATAATTACGCTTTAGCTGCTTAATTTTAACAGATGTTAAAATGCTTCGTCCCTATTAGATAGGGAAGCTGAATGTCTCACGGAAGCGCTGAACGACCGCGGCCGAGTCTGGGACACTGAAAAAGTCGGTATAGAGAAGGATATGTTCCGATAGTTCTCGAAACCAAAGGAAATAAGCTCGGGGTAGATGGAATACGATCAGTTCTGAGACGAAAATCTAAAGTATTCTAAGCATGTAGAAAGCGTTACAGGTCCCATGTTTGGACGAGGGTTCGACTCCCTCCAGCTCCACAAAATTCTTAAAGAAAATCGCGAAATTATTAAGATTTACGCGATTTTCTTTTTTCCACATACGAAATTCCATACATCAACATCTTTTATTACCACCACAAGTTTTATTAGATTAAACATTAAGTAAAATTTAGTAGGAAATTCGAAGATTTCTTTCAAGCTAAAAGGTATAGCTTATGCAATGTAACGAACCGCCGAATTTTGATGATTGATCACAATTAATTGTTTTTACCTCAAATCCCATTCTTTCTATCATTTTAACATTAATCGTATTGTAGAACTTGTGCTCTATCTTATTGTGTAGCTTATACTCTGGAAGTATAATCGTATTATTTAACCTTAAAAAATTGATGTAATTCCCCTTAGCTGTGTAAAAGCAACCTGCTTTATGTTTATCGCAATTGCATTTTACTACCTCATTAACTGGCCTCTCTGCCATTTTAATGTAATTAAGATTGACATCACGCAAGCTTTTTTGAACATCTTCTAAATAAAGCTTATCCTGCTTCAAAAAACTAAGATTATGGTAATCGCTTATTAATATATCTTTATCATCAATAAACGAAAGAAATCCATCTGTATGCCCATTTACATCATTAGGTTGTTTGTCGATGAAGATTGGTGTAAGTTCTAGACAGTCTATTATTATATTCTCAATTGTGGCTAATTCGAACTTTGGATTATCTTCTAATAGTTTATTAGTAATCATCGCATATTGATGATTGGCTACAATATTCCCAATATCCCAAATAAATGGATTTGCTTTATTGTCTTATCTATTATTCTAGTTATTAAATCAATTGAGACCTCGTTGATTTTTTTGAAGTATTTCCAATGCTTTTTGTTTTCACAGTAGTATGGAAAATATATAGGTTTGTAAAAAAAATCTTGAGAATTTATACCTAAACAATCCCTCAACCATATTTCATCCAGTATTCATTTACGATTACATTGATTGGTCTATGAGAGTATTTTGATAGTAAATTTAATTTTAAATTTTTCGAGTTAACAATTAGAACCAAATTTATTTCATTCGGTATTAACTCAATTAATTGGTCGTAAAATTTAACTAATTGTACATACTCATTCTCGTAGTATTGAGGGTAAGCAAGAATTAGATTATCGACTTTGTCGAAATCAGTAACGATCATATGAATACAGTTTTCCTAATTTTGCAAACGTATGAAGGAGGATTTAAGAAGAAAAATCTTTTTTAATTTAATGAAAATAATTCATGAAAATTATTGAATATTTCTCTTCGTAAGATTCATTTATTTTATCAATTAATATTTTGTTAATTTTGGATCTAGCTATAATAAATTTACTTACCAACTGTGGAATATTATCAATGAGTAACCATTTAACATCAAATTTAGAATAGTTAAAACTATCAGGATTGATAAGAAAATACATAAAATCATCGCAGTTTTTTAATTCAAGTAGTCTTGAGTCATTTCTATCTAAATCTATAGAGTCAATAAATAAAATGAAATTATAAAAGATATATGACACAAGGTAACATTTTGAATTTCTTTCTTCATATTTTGAATCTTGCTTTTCTTTATCAATGTGTTTAATATAATCAGTAAAAAATTGTTCATAGGCAATTATTTTTTTATTTACTGAATTTATGTAAAGGTCAACATCAAACTTAGTATAAGTATTTAACTTATTTACAATTATTTCTTTTAAATTTTTTTGGTATTTTTTATCAACTATATTGTAAAGACTGGGTAAATATTTTGTGTTTCGTGCACTGTTATTTTTAGTTAAATAATTGATTAAATCATTTATATAGTATTCGTCAGTTATTTTATATGACAAGTTATTTTTAATAATAACAATATCAAGCAATTCAATTAATCTGCCTTTTTCTATTGGAATCTGCTTAGAAACAGTCATATCGATAATTTTATCTACTTCATTTTCTTTAAGATGCTTTAAATTGGATATGAGAAATGTCCTCAAGTTTTCAAAATCAACCCAAATCAAGAATGTCTCTTTGTTTAAAAAATTAATCAGATTGGAGAACAATTCTTTAAATGCAGATTCCTCGATTTCTATATATGACAACCAAGTCAACGCATTATTAAAAATACTTCTTAGTTTTTCACTGAAATAGTGATCTATCGATTTCTTTTGCAGAGCTTGAACCTTAAGAGAACCAAATATTCCTTCATTAAAAGTTGATTGAAGAAATGAGTTTATTTCATTAAAAATTGATTTTTTAGTGTTTGGTTTGATTTTGAGTTGTTTAATTTTTAAATCTTTTAAAGATTTTTTTAAATCAATATTATTAGAATGATGTAATACAATTCTAGTAATATATAAATCAACTTCTTCTATTTTGGAATTATAATGATTATTTGTAGAGTAACTTAATAATAATGCATGAATAGATTTTTTGATTATAAGCTTAAAGGTTTGACTTTCATCAAATATGATATGATTTTTTTCAATATAAGTTGTTAATTTAATCATTAATCGCTCTAAATTATAAGCATGATTTGGCCCCATAATATATCCAAAACCATCATTATAAAAATTAAATGCATGATTGATTGAATCTATTTCTTTCTCAATTTCATTATATAATTGTATTATATAAGTGTCATTCTTAATAATATTTAATAATTCTTTTTGATTTGAATCAATTTCATTTATCGAGTTTAATAAAGCATCAAGATCTAATTTCTCAATTTCGGCTATAATTTTTTCAGCATCTTTATTTTCGGAAATATTTTGAAAACGAATTAGATTTTTTAGTCGTTTGATATTTAACTTGCATAGAAAGTAAGTTATATAATTGCTTTGTGACCAGGATAACTCTGCTATGGACTCATACAAATAGTAACAATTAATATATTCACCAAGCTTATATTTTACATATACAAATTGTAATTTATCATAAAGTTCAGGGTATTCATCTATTGTGGAATTTTCAAAATCTATAAGTAGAGACTTAAATTCCAATCTGCTTAGTTTACATAATAAACAATTGCAAATGGTGTTATTCGATATTCTTAGATCTATTTTAAATCTAGCAAATTCATTTTCTTTGTTTGATTCCTCATTAATAAATAACACTAAACTATTATTAAGCCAACCTATTATTTTCTTTAACTTATTTTCTAATTCTAGAATTTCATCATTATTTAATTTTAAATACCCTTTTCTTAATTTAAACCTATTATCAATTTTCTCGACGTCATTTTTGAACAAGTTAATAATTTCATCATTATATAGAGTTAATTCAAAATCCTCAACATTATTATTCTTTTTATGATCCATTCTAAATGGATATAGTTTAGAGATAAAAGTAGATGGGATTGATCCAAAATCTTCAAATCTTATAAGGACTGAGTAAAGTTTGTTTATTATATTCTCATCTTTTATTTCTTCACATAAAACATTATAATTCGATATAAAATTTAATATATTATATAGTTTTTGGCCTTCTATACTAAGGCTACTTTTT
>CALRIM020000099.1:0-11707 GCA_943360385.1 Rhizobium sp. Q54
AGATGGTGCTCCTCCAATTTGCACTCCCTGCAAGGTTTTATTACATTTATCACTTCCTGCATTTACAATTAATGGTGTTCCAGATTCTACAACTTTTACATCTTCAATAAAATAATAAGAATCATCGCACTCATAACAAGAAGCATGAACGCCAACGGGAGAATAATTTACTTGCCAATCATTATCAAAATTTCCAATATATATATATTTTTCTGTACCATTTGCCAAATAGGTGCCTTCAACTTTAGTCCAACCAACCTTGTCACTAACTATTGAAGTGCAAATGACCTGTGGTACTTCAGGATTGTCACCATAAGTGAAATTATTTTGATTTGCTAAAGAGCGTCGTTCATCGGAAAAGTATAATCCAATATTATTACAATTAGTTAGGTTTTTATCTGATGCATTTAAATAAAATTCAACTTTATATGTTTTCCCACTTTTTAATTTTTCCACTAATTCATTTCCTATAAACTCTCTATAACCGTCATTATTTGCTCCCGGATAAAGAGTTCTATTTGAAAATGGTATCAATCCTGCATAATTGGTGCCAGTTCTCGGCTCCTGATAACCCATAATTGTGTTGGGTGTTTCAAAACAATCAACGCAATTATAAACTTTACATGCAAACAAATCAACTCCAGCATCTAGCCCTGCATTGAACCAATTCAATGCACTTCCAATTAGACTAAATGTTTGTGGACAAGAACTTACACTTTCGAAACTATAATTACTAACATAATTACATTGTAGAGTAGCTAACTCCTCCTGATGTAATATTGTGAGATCTACTAAATGCGAGTTACTAGAAATTTCCTCATTCAATTCTCCAAGATTAATATTTTCATTTGAAAAAAGAGTTCTATCGCCTGTTATAAATCCTCCACAAGCAATCTCACCATTCGAAATAAAAACACCATATATTTCTACTAAACTCTCTATCGAAATTTTTCCACTTACATTCCAAAAAATATTCTCTGGTCGAATTCCATCAATCTGAATTCTTGCATTCTTTTCTATATTTAAATCCCCTTCAATATTTATTATTAATACTGAATTATCATCCCCTGTAAACTTAACTCTGCCTCCATTGGTTAAATTTACACTATTATTAAATTTAAAAATTCCATTTCCAAATACAAAACCATTAATTTCAGTATAGCTTATTTCTTCTGCAGTTAATGAATTCAAATAACTTCTAAAGCTGAGTAAATTTTCTGAAAAATTTTCATCGTATTCGTCAATCCCAAATGAATTCACTGTAGTATTGTTATCTGAACGATAAGATGAATACATTACTTCACCTTTTATAAGTAGATTATTATTGTTTTTAAATTCAGTATTAGCCCCAATCGCAATGTCCGCTAAATTATAACTTCCTAAATCTGGTTTAGTTATAAGATCTGTTGAAACATAGGTTTGACTGATGGCATAAAAAGATAAGAACACTAATAGAAGTGTGAATGCGATTTTTTTCATAAGTAGAATTTTAGGTTTATGTAAATATACAAACTTAGATTTCAGAATTAACATTATCTGTTGACATAAAATATTCCTGAGCCCACTCTACTCCTCCTCATCCATATCAAAATCCTTAAACGGATTTTTGCTATCAGCTTCCTTTTTAGCTTCAGTATAGTATTCTTGGGTTTCGTTTTTCAGTTTTTCCAATTGATACCCAAAATCAATACATACATCAGAATTTAACATTCCTAATTGGAAACACATAAGCAATTGAGAATTTAAACTCATGAGGTGCAATCGTAAACCTCCAAATACAGACACTTCATGAAAAAACGAATCTTCTTTCTCACACAATTCTGTTGAACTGGTATACAAACGAACAGTACTGTGCTGTATATCGTTAACCATAAATTCATCTAGTTTACTTTGTTGACTTGTTAATTTATACAAATCAACAGCGAGTTTTTGCACCCTTGCACAGAGGTGTACCATTTTTTCAGAATTACCATCAATCATAATCATCAATTTTAAACAAAGGTCTATTAGAAACAGTAATTCCACAACTGCATATATGCAGGATTATTTATCATCATAAAAAATCCTTATTTTTAATAATGCGGAATAAATTACTCTATTTAGTACTACTATTTTACACCATCGGTGCAAATGCACAAGTAAAGGAGTTGGGTTTTAAAACCGGCATTACAAACTCTCTTATTACAATTAATAAATACGATGCTACATTGGGGTTTCAATCCTATAAAACTACAAGAGGGCAAAGCTTTTACGCCCACGTTTTTGCGCAAGTATATCATTACAATAATTTCAGTTTACAAGCAGGAACTGGTGTCATTGAAAGGAACTCGAAATACATTTATAAAATAAAACCCAATGGTTTTCCAGATAGCTTAACCGTAACAGAGCAATTAGAAACGAGAGCTTTTTTTATAGAAGTAGATGCTAAACTTAAATTATTAATTCCCGAATTACCTAAAGTAATACCTTATTTAATTGTGGGCTCTCAACTTAACATGTTGAACAAACAAACTAGCAATATCGCTTTTACCTTACAAAAAAAATATATGCAAGGAGTTTTGGGGTTAGGAGCCGATTTTGATATTAAAAATGTGCATTTTTTTGTTGAATACAATAAATACCTAAATTTCAATTCAAATTATAGTGCAAACTCTAATTATCAATATAAAGAGCAATCTGCCGCTTTTCTAGTTGGATTAAAGTTCTTATTGAAGTCTGAAAAAAGTTAATTTTCCATTACATAACCAATCAGGATTGTATCTTTGGGCCATGATTATAAAAACAGCCGAATTTTTAATAAGTAATACCAAACAAGATAGGCTTCCGGCTCCTACAATGCCCGAATTTGCCTTTATTGGACGCTCAAACGTTGGAAAATCATCGCTTATTAATATGCTTTGCAGAAAGAAAGGCCTTGCCAAAACCTCTCAAAGCCCTGGTAAAACTCAGGTTATTAATCATTTCGTTATAAATGACAATTGGTATTTAGTGGATTTACCGGGGTATGGGTATGCAAAAGTTTCTCAAACTACCCGTAAATCATGGGAAGGGATGATTAAAACTTATTTAGAAAGTAGAGAAAACTTACAGTGCGTAATGGTGTTAATAGATTCTAGGTTAGAACCTCAAAAAGTGGATTTAGAATTTATTGATTGGTTAGGCGGTAAAGGAATCCCATTTTGTATACTTTTTACAAAAGCCGACAAACAATCGAAAAGCAAAACAGCATCGAATGTAGAACAGTTTAACGAAACATTATTAAAAAACTGGGAAGAGCTACCTCCATATTTTGTTACCTCTGCAGAAGAAGGTACTGGCAAAGAAGAAGTACTCGACTACATCGACAATGTTATCATGAACTATGTTCCATTCGACGAACAATAAATTATTACATGAAAAATTATTTATCACTCATTAAATTTAGTCATACTATTTTCGCGTTACCTTTCGCCATCATTGGCTTTTTTTTGGCAATGCGAACAACCAATGCAGAATTTAATTTAAAATTATTTTTATTAATGTTGATGTGCATGGTAACTGCACGAAGTGCAGCTATGGCCTTTAATCGTTACATCGACAGGCACATAGATATTCAAAATCCAAGAACAAAAAACAGAGAAATCCCAGCAGGAATTATAAAAGCAAATACAGCATTATTCTATGTAATTTTCAATAGTGCATTATTTGTTTTGGTTACCTATTTTATTAATCCTATTTGTTTTTATTTATCGCCAGTGGCATTGCTGGTAATATTAGCCTACAGTTACACCAAAAGATTCACAGCTCTTTGCCATTTCGTTTTAGGCTTAGGCTTATCACTCGCTCCTATTGGTGCATACCTAGTTATTACAGGTGAATTCGCATTAACACCAGTATTGTTTTCTTTATCAGTATTAACATGGGTAAGCGGATTCGATATCATATATTCTTTGCAAGATGAAGAGTTCGATAAATCACTATCACTTCATTCTGTACCAAGTGTATTAGGGAAAGAGAAAGCATTAAACTTATCGAGTTTCTTACATTTACTCTCTGCAGTTTTCGTTATTTTACCTGGAGTATTAGATTCCTTTTCGTGGATTTATTGGGCAGGAGTTTTCGTTTTCTGTGGTATGCTGATTTATCAACATCGATTAGTAAAACCAAATGATTTAAGTAAAGTAAATATCGCTTTTATGACTACCAATGGCATTGCAAGTATTTTTTTCGCTGCCTTTTTTTTAATCGACTATTTTTTATTTTAAACTGTTAATAGATGCCAGCTTTAGATAAGTTAAAAAGAAAATTTTTACCAGAAAATCTGGAATTGAAATGGGATACTATTCTTCCCTATTTCGAAAAATTAAATGCTAGAACCATTGACAGTATTGGCGATTTAGAACAATGGCTAATAGATAGAAGTGAACTAGAAGCAGTGCTTGAAGAAGATTTTGCATGGAGATATATTCACATGACATGCGATACTACCAACGAGCAATACCAACAAGAGTTCGAATATTTTGCAACAGAAATAGAACCTCATATTTCTGAATGGACCAATACCCTAAACGATAAATTTTTGAAATGCACATTCTCAAATCAATTAGATAAAGAGAAGTATGGCATTTATGTTCGTTCCTTAAAAAATCAATTTGAAATTTTCAGACAAGAAAATATTCCATTATTTATGGAGCTTCAAATGGAGCAACAAAAGTATGGAAGCATTGTAGGTGCTATGAGTATTACTTACGAAGGAAAAGAATATACTTTAGAGCAAGCTTCTAATTTTATTAAAAGTACAGATAGAAAAGTTCGAAAAGAAGTATATGAATTAATTCAAAACAGAAGACTTCAAGATAAGGATACACTGAATGATTTATTTACAAAACTCATTCAAACTCGTCACCAAGTTGCACTAAACGCAGGCTTCGAAAACTTCCGCGATTACATGTTTAAATCGCTCGGGAGATTTGATTATACGGCTGACGATTGTTTTAAATTTCATGAAGCTATCGAGCTAGAATTACTTCCATTATTCAAACAGTTTTCGGAAGAGAGAAGAACAAAACTAGATTTACCTCATGTAAAACCATTCGATACAGAGGTAGATGTGAGTGGGAAACCAGCGTTAATACCTTTTGATGGAGGACAAGACTTATTAGATAAAAGCATCGCTTGCTTCTATAGAGTACACCCCTACTTTGGTGAGAAGCTAGCCACCATGAAAGAGCATAAGCTCATAGACCTAGAATCTAGAGCAGGAAAGGCACCTGGAGGTTACAACTATCCTTTATCAGAATCTGGTGCTCCATTTATTTTTATGAATGCTGCGAATTCGGTAAGAGATTTAACGACCATGGTTCATGAAGGCGGCCATGCAGTACACACTTTTTTGTCGAATAATTTAGAATTGAATGATTTTAAAAGAGTACCCTCTGAAGTTGCAGAAGTTGCATCGATGAGCATGGAATTAATTTCGATGGATGCTTGGGATGAATTCTTCAAAAACAATGAGGACTTAGTGCGAGCGAAGGAAGAACAACTGAAAGATAGCTTGAAAACATTACCTTGGGTTGCAACAATAGATGCGTTCCAGCATTGGATATATACCAACCCACATCATACCATAGAAGAGCGAACAAAGGCTTGGGAACATTGCTTCGACCGCTTTGGAAGTAACTTTGTAAATTGGGATGGCTATGAAGAATTCAAGCAGAACTTATGGCAAAAACAATTACACTTATTCGAGGTGCCCTTTTATTACATTGAATATGCTATTGCACAATTAGCAGCCATATCCATCTATAAAAATTACAAAGAGAACCCTGTAAAAGCTATCTTAGAATACATTGATGCATTAAAATTAGGATACACCAAAAGTATCCCAGAAATATATCATACTGCAGGTATAAAATTCGATTTTTCTGCTGAATACATTCACGGATTAGTTGAATTTATGAAAGAAGAACTGAGTAATTTGAAGCATAATAATTAAAATCCTATTTTTGAAGCATGTTCAACGGTAAAAAGGTTGTCGTTGTGTTGCCGGCCTACAACGCAGCACCTACATTAGAAATCACTTACAATGAAATCCCTATGGATATAGTGGATGATGTAATTTTGGTAGATGATGCAAGCAAGGATAACACCTCTGAGCTTGCCCGTAAAATAGGCATCAACCACGTTATTCGTCACGAAAAAAACAAAGGGTATGGTGGCAACCAAAAAACTTGTTACGATAAGGCCTTAGAATTAGGAGCCGACATTGTAATTATGCTTCACCCCGACTATCAATATACTCCAAAGTTAATTGTAGCAATGACAAGCATTATAGGCAACGATTTATACCATGTGGTATTCGGATCCAGAATACTTGGTAAAGGCGCTCTAAAAGGAGGTATGCCCTTGTACAAATACATTGCAAATAGGTTCCTTACTTTAACTCAAAATATTTTAATGAACCAAAAGCTCTCGGAATACCATACCGGCTATAGAGCATTCTCAAAAACTGCTTTAACAAGCATTAACTATCACCATAACTCCGACGATTTTGTTTTCGACAATCAGATGATTGCGCAATTATGTATGAAAGATTTCGACATCGCCGAAGTTACTTGCCCTACTAAATATTTCGAAGAAGCATCGTCTATAAATTTCAGAAGAAGTAGTATTTATGGATTAGGAGTTCTAAGTGTTTCGATGGGATATTTCTTGGAGAAGTTGGGGATAGGGAAGAGAAGGATTTATAAAAAGTAGTATTACGTCCAACGTCCTTCGTATTACGTATTACGTATTACGTATTACGTACAACGTCCAAAGTATTACGTCCAACGTATTACGTATTACGTACAACGTACAACGTCCAACGTCTTGCGTACAACATATTACGTACAACGAATTACGGAATACGGATTACGTAATACGAATTAGTTGTTATTTCTTTTTATTGATTCTTGAAGTTTATAGTTCATTCTAATAATGTGATTGTTTTTTTCTAGTAAATCTTCTTTTGATTCTTCATTTATATATTCAACTTCATAAGCAAGTAAAATAAAATTTTCAAGTTCATAAGAGGAGCCATTTGCAATTGCTAAAAAGTGCAGAAATTCTTTTTTTGAATTTCTACCCGCACCTTCTGCAATATTCGCTGGAACAGATGACGAACACCTTTGTAGTTGGCTTGTTATTCCATACTTTTCTTCAATTGGAAACTTTTTGACTAATAGGTAGATATCTTTTGCAAGAGAAAATGCCAATTGCCATATTTTTAAATCTTGTAAATTATTCATTCACAAATTTTAAAATCAATTTACAAATACACAACTGCATTTATGCGGGATTATATATCAGCGGAATAAAATATAAAACCGTAACCCGTCCATCGTAATCCGTAATCCGTAATCCGTATTACGTAAGACGTAAGACGTTGGACGTAAGACGATGGACGTAAGACGTTGGGCGTTGGACGTAAGACTTTGGACGTAAGACGATGGACGATGGACGATGGAGGTAGTACGATGGACTTTAGACAATAAAAAAAGCCCAGTTAAATTTCTCTAACTAGGCAGTTTACTACAAACACTAAGCGTCTTTATCTATTGGCAACCTGCCTTGAACTTTATGCGTTGATCAATCTGATCGGCACCGCCAGCCCAAGCACGTTTACGAATAGTTAATTCTATTTCTTTTAGAATAGATCCAGTTGGGATATTCAAAAATTTATCAGGGAACATATAGATTTTAAATTTCCCTGTAGCATCTTTTTTCATGGTAAGGTTTGGATTGTTTTGCAATTGCAAAAATTTAGAAGGCTCTATCGTAGAGGTTACAGCTGTTGCCGTATCTTCTACAGTAGCTTTAATATAAAGCAAAGCATCACCTTCGGCTAAGTTTTGCATCGTTACCTTTTTTTCAATAGCATTATCATAAATAATTACTAATAATTTTTCTTGGAATATAGTTGATGGATATGGATACAATGTACCTTTATCTGTTTTAGGGGGTGTTACTGGTAAAACTATATCTGTAGATTTAATATCTGGATCTCCATATCCACCACCATCTTTGGGTTTCACTAAAAAATTAATTCCCTTTTCATAAACAGTTGCCGAAGGAACCTCATAAAATTCTGTAGGAATCATTTCGTAATAATAAACATTCGGACCTTTGGTATCGTCCTTTGTCATTTTAAGAATTTCATTAGAATTTTTCCAAGCTTTCTCCCCTTCTCCATTTACTTTTGGAGAACCAATTGGATGCTCGAAAGGAGACCAAGTCCAGATATAAAATGGACCAGGATTTGCCAACAATAGTTGATTATGTTCTAATGATTTGTCGAGCTTATCTAAGTCGACGTATAGGCGAATTGTTTTAGTAACATCCGTTGGCTCTGGGTCTATCCAAGCTACTTGGCCAGAAACGAATTTTGTACTAACAAGTAATAATATAGCGAATAATATCTTTTTCATAATTGGTAATTTTAATTGCTAACTCTGTTTAACAATAAATCATAAGTATAGACAACTTTAGTTCCACAATAAGTTGCTTGGCTAATTTTTAATACATTATCATAACTCTTTATTGGAGCCAATAAATTAAATTCTGCAATTTGAATTTTTGCATCATTCATTAAAATAACCTTAGAAGGGAAATCCATATTATCAAATCTCCATCTACCACTTGGGGCAACAAATAAATTCAATTTCACACCAGCAGTATCACTAGTAAAGGTGGTATCCGTTCCTAAAATAGTTAGCGTAATATTTGGCATAGCAGAAATACCTGAATAATATTCTGTCATATCCATGGTTTCATCAACTATACCGCTTTTATCAGTAACATTAAAAGTAGACAGAACCCATTTAGATGTAATGGCCTCCACTTTACTTGGTGGAAGTCCGATGTCTTCATATTCCTTTTTACAAGCATTAATTGTTAACGATACAATCGCTAATACAAATAATATTTTTTTCTCAATTCTCATAACTTTCGAATTCTTAATTCTTAATTTAAATTAGTTACACCCTCCGCTTGGGTTAAATACAAATAAAGCAGATTTTTCGTTACTAGGAAATTGAAATACCAATCCATCGCAATCCCAAGGCGAATTTCTAATAGTAGCGGTTCTATTATAATAAGCAGCCATTCTTTTACTATTGCTTAATCTATCTCCTTCGGCAAATAGTTCCTTTCTTCTTTCAGAAACAACAGCTGCTAAAATATCACTCGCAGCACTGTTAGATGGTAAAGCCTTATTCGGATTAGTTGGATATGCCCTATCAATAATTTGATTGAGGTCTAAAACAGCTTGAGGTAAATTTGTTCCTGAACGTGCTAATGCCTCAGCTCTTGTTAATAACAATTGTGTTAAGGTAATAGATGGTGTTCCAAAATAATTATCATCAAATTTAGAAACCCCATAAAATTCTGTTGCCTTACCTTTATTAACAATTTTCACTAATTTTTTTCTTTCATCAGTAGTATCTGAAGTTATTAAATTATATAAGTCTTGTGTAATAGATAATGAAGGTTGAGTTGTTCCACCCACTTTATAACCACCAATAAATGTCCCCCCTCTATTAT
Source organism: Rhizobium sp. Q54 (assembly GCA_943360385.1). Classification (GTDB taxonomy): domain Bacteria; phylum Bacteroidota; class Bacteroidia; order Sphingobacteriales; family Sphingobacteriaceae; genus CAJBVG01. Next base: position 9,562 of record CALRIM020000099.1, read on the forward strand.
CTCCAATACCTGGACTAGAAAAAGCAAAAACAAACTCAGGGTTTTTAAATGTAGGGGTACAATTGCCAGAATAATACCTATCCAAAGAATCACTTAATATAAATCTACCCGAATTAATTACATCATCTAATAAGGTTAAAGAACCGACCAAGTCATTTTTCTGAAAAAGAACCAATGCTTTTAAAGCTTTAGCTGCATCAATATCTGCGAACACTCCATTGGTGGCAGGAAGATTAGCAATTGCATAATCTAAATCCTCAATTATAAAATCATATCCCTCTTCTACTGTAGATCGACCCACGGGTAAGGATGAAACTTCTTTTCTTAGTACAATTCCAAGATGACTATTATCTGAAGTATACCCAGCAGGTTGAGCCCATAATTGTATCACTTTAAAATGAGCCCAAGCGCGCAAAAATTTAGCTTCAGCACGTGTTCTACTTTTTTGTTCTTCTGTTAATCCTGCTACTTGACCAAATAATCCTTCTAAACTATTTACTCTATAGATTATTCTATAGCAATCGGAGTACAGAGCAATTAAGTCTGTATTAAAGATTGTAGTAGAACGCTCGTACGCTTCAGTTCTAAATGTTCCTGCATCTTGGTATGGTTTAACTAAATCATCTCCAGGTAAATCTGCAAACATTTGGTAAGTACCATTATTTACATTTGCTGCGACATCATAAGCCGACAATAAAAAAGCCTGTAATTGTTCTGGAGTAGTAACCGCCTCATTCACTAAATACAAACTATCATCATCTACCTCCAACTGCTTTTCACAACTAGTCAGCATTATGGCAAAACTAGAAATAGCGAGTATGGCTATATATTTATTATATAATTTCATCTTTATTCTACTTAAAAGGTAACACTTAATTGCAAACTATATGTTTTTTCTTGCGGTGGAGTTAAATAGGTAATATTCGGACTCATATTTCTGTCTGTAGCATTCTCGAAATCACGTGCTATTTCTGGATCTAACCCTGGGTATTTGGTAAAAGTTAGTAAGTTGGTTCCAATAAAGGATACTCTTGCAGAAGCAATTTTCAACTTAGCTAATTTTGCTTTTGGAATTCTGTAACCAATTGTCACATTTCTTAAACGTGCAAAAGTTCCATCATGTAACCACATGTCTGTATTAATCCAAGGAGTACCAGAGCCATAATTTTTAGTATCCAAGGTTAATTTAGGAAATGCTGCCACATCACCTGGTTGTTGCCAACGATCAAATAAATCGGTACGCATGTTCCAATCGGTAACCACCCCTAATTGACGTTTCGCAGATGACTCATAAATATCACCACCCAATACAAAATTGAATAAAATGCTTAAGTCCCAATTTTTATAACTAAATGTATTTCCTAATCCACCAATAGCTTCTGGCAAAACATCTCCAACAACTACTCTATTTACTGCATTCCATTCGTAAGTTTCGTTGCCATTTATATCTAAATACACTGGGCGACCAGTTGCACTTTCAATATGAGAGAAACGAACCAAATAATTTGTACCAATTGGACTACCCACCTGAACGCGCGTATCATTTGTACCACCACCTACTGCATCCGAAGAATACAATCCAGTACTAACTACTTCATTGTAATTTTTTGCAATGTTGAAGTTAGTAGTCCATTTAAAATCTTTATCAATATTTCTTGAAGTAATAGAAAACTCAACTCCTCTATTTAAAACTTCACCAACATTTGCAGTGTAATTTCCGATACCTACAGAAGCAGGTAATGATAATCCCATTAATACATCTGTTGTATTTCTAACATAGTATTCAGCAGTTAATGAAATTCGATCATTCAAAAATCCTACATCGACTCCTATGTTCTTGGTCCAAGATGTTTCCCATCTTAAATTGTCATTTCCAAGTTGAACTGGGTAAGTAATTGGTGTACCATTGTAACCTGTATTCCCAACTTCCCATTTATAAAAACGAGCATCCTCAGGAATATTTGCATTCCCACTTTTCCCTATACTAGCTCTCAATTTCAACATACTTATTACAGGGAAATTTGCCATAAAACCTTCTTCTGTTAACAAATAAGAAGCAGAAAATGCTGGAAAGAAACCAAAGGCATAATTTTTACCAAACCTCGATGAACCATCCCTACGCAGGGTTGCTTCCACAAATACTTTG
>CALRIM020000100.1:0-11688 GCA_943360385.1 Rhizobium sp. Q54
AGCCTAAGCCAACAGATGGTACTGCTTTTAGAGGGCTTTCTATTCCTAGTTTTTTGGCATACTTTACTACGTTATCCCAACCCACTGCTTCGGTTAGTTGCGCGGTTACTGAGTTGCACGATTTTCCCATTGCCCAACGAAGCGACATTTCTTTTCCACTGAATGTCCAATCAGAATTTTTTGGCGACCAAGTTTTAGTTTCTCCATCTTCCTCATACGTAATGGTTACAGGCTTGTCTGTAAACTTATCGCATGGAGAATACCCATTGTCTATTGCTGTTAAATATACAAATGGCTTAAATGTAGAGCCTGCTTGACGTTTAGCCTGTGTAACGTGATCGTATTTAAAGTAATTATGATTGATGCCTCCAACATAGGCTTTTACTAATCCAGTTACCGGGTCGAAACTCATTAAACCTGCTTGAAGGATTTTTGCATAATAGGCAAGAGAATCATAAGTAGAAAAGGTAGTGTCTTTTTCGCCTTTCCAAGTAAACACTTTCATTCTGTGTTTTTGGTTGAGGACAAAATTTATAGAATCTACATTGCCGCTGTATTTTTTATCAAGCTTTTTGTAAATACTTAACCTACGAGCTAAGGTTTCTAAGAAATTTGGAATTTCAACACCGTTTTCATCTCTCCAAGGATTTTCATTTTGCCATGTATTGTTGAAGCGTTTTTGCAATGTTTTCATCCATTCTTCCACTGCTTCTTCTGCGTGTTTTTGAATAATTGGATCGATACTCGTATATATTTTTAACCCATCAGCATATAAATCTACATCATTATCGTCGCACCATTCCTTTAAATAATTTGCAACTGCAGTGCGCAAATAAGAATCTTTACTTAAATCATCATCGTCTTCTGTAATGTTTAATTTTAAAGGCTTTTTAAGTAATCTATTGTATTCTTTTTTTGTGATAAAACCAGATTTTAGCATTTGAGAAAGCACCACATTTCTTCTGTCGGTTGCTTTATCGGGGTTGTTAATTGGATTAAAAGTGGAAGTTGCTTTGAGCATTCCTACAAGCAGTGCAGCTTCTTCATCTTTTAGCTGCATTGGATTTTTACTGAAGTATTTTTTAGAAGCAACTTTAATCCCAAAAGTATTGTTACCAAAACTTACCGTATTCAAATACATCTCCAAAATTTCTCTTTTGGTGTAGAGCATTTCTAGCTTAAGTGCTGTAAGCCATTCTTTTGTTTTATATACAATTGTACTTACTCCAGGCACATATCTTATTAATCCTTGAGAGCTTTTACTACGTGTTCTGAATAAGTTTTTAGCTAGTTGTTGTGTAATAGTACTTGCTCCACGCTTATCGCCAGTTGCAGTAGAATATACACTTGATAGTAAAGATTGAAAGTCGATTCCATGGTGTTCATAAAAGCGAACATCTTCTGTGGCAATTAACGCGTCGATTAAATTCTGAGGAATTTCTTCGTATTTAATTGGAGAACGGTTTTCTTTATAATATCTCCCTAATAAACTTCCATCGCTAGCATAAACTTCCGAAGCTACCGTATATGAAGGGTTTTTGAGCTCCATCATTCCTGGAGAATACCCAAATAACCACAAAAAATTTAATTCAATTAATAAAAAATATATAGCGAGTATTCTACATGTTTGATATAGAATACGAATCCAAGCCTTATCCATATTGCAAATTTATCATATTTAACAGCTCTATAATAAAAATATACAATTAATATTTAAATTAGAAGACATGAAAGTGATTGTTAGAAAAATGCTTCTTGGGTTTTTTGCCGTTTGTATTCTTTTGGCATCGGTAGCCTATTTTACCTATTTAAACATGGGTAATTTAGTAAACAGAGTAAATCAAGATGATTTTTCTCTTTCGATATTAAAAAACATAGAAAATATTCAATTAAATACGCTCGATATTGAAACCGGAATGCGGGGTTTTGTTATTGTGGGCGATTCGAATTTTCTAACTCCCTTTATAAAAGCGAAGGCAGAAATATATCCGAATTTAGATACCCTTATTCAACTTACCAGTAAAAACAATACGCATGTAAATGATGCAATAGAATTGCAGAATTATTGTTTATTGCTAACTGCGGTTGCTAACGAATTAGTAAACTTCGAAATTTCTAAAAAAACAGATTCTGTAAGGCGAACAAAACTTTTATATCAATCTAAACGATACATGGATGGTGTTAGGTCTATAATAGGATCTATTGAAACCTCAGAAAGACAACTTCTACGAAAAACGGCAGCCGAAAATGTAGAAAAGGCTCTGCTAACAAAATATGGATTTTTAACTACTGCAACTTTAATAATTATAATTCTATTGATAGTATTTGTGATTGTTAGAAATGGAATTATTGCAAGAATAAGGGTAGAAAAGGAACTTCAAAGGTCTTCAAAAAAAATATTCGATTTATATAATAATGCCCCCTGTGGATACCATTCTATTGGCGACGGAAATTTGTACCTAGAGATAAATGATGTGGAACTTAAATGGCTAGGATACAAGAGAGAAGATGTGATTGGAAAGTTAACTATTTTTGACGTTTTGCATCCAGATGATCATCATAAAATAATTAAGTTTAGAGATTTACTTCATCAAGGGAAAGCAACGAATCTTAAAGATTTGGAGGTTACGTATGTACGAAAAGACGGTACTACTTTCGATGCTATTATAAATAGTACAGTAACCTTTGATAATTCTGGTAAAAGTTCTAGTTCTAGAACGGTGGTGTTAGATAACACCGATATAAAACAATCTCAATTAAAAATTAACCATTTATATGCTGAACTAGAAAAAAACAATAAACAACTGGTTGTAGCAAATGAAGAGCTAGAATCATTTAGTTACTCTGTTTCGCATGATTTAAGGGCACCTTTAAGGGCAATAGATGGGTATTGTAAAATACTGATGGAAGACCATGAAGCGGTATTGGATGAGGAAGGAAAGCGAGTATTGTCTATTATCATGAATAATTCTAAGCGAATGGGGAAATTAATAGACGATTTGCTTGATTTTTCTAGGTTTGGCAGAAAAGAGATGCATTTAGCAGAGGTAAATGTGAACCAATTGGTGGAAGAGACCATATCCGACCTAAATATTGATAATAATATTAGCTTAAAAATAGAAACTCTTGTAAATTGCAATGCAGATAGGAACCTTTTAAGTCATGTTTGGCAGAATTTAATTGCAAATGCCGTAAAGTATACTTCGAAAGTTGTGAAACCTTCTGTACATATATATTCGTATATAGATAATGAAATGTTTGTATATTGTGTTGAAGATAATGGGGTAGGGTTTGATGAGAAATATAAACATAAGTTATTTCATGTTTTTCAGAGGTTACATCATAATGATGAATATGAAGGAACTGGTGTAGGTTTAGCAATAGTGGAAAAGATTGTTTCCAAACACAATGGAAATGTTTGGGCGGAATCTATTCCTAATGAAAATACAAAGTTTTATTTTTCAATACCAATTTCGAAATAAAGTATTCAATGAAGTAATATGGATTATGTAGAAATTTTATTAGTAGAAGATAATATTAATGATGCAGAATTAACCATTCGAGTATTAAAGAAAAATAATTTGGCTAACAACTTATATCATGTAAAAGATGGGGCTGAGGCTTTGAACTTTATATATTGCAAAGGAGAGTTTGTTAATAGAGATAAACACAACAAACCGAAGTTAATTTTGCTAGATTTAAAAATGCCAAAAATTGATGGATTAGAGGTGTTGAAAATTATTAAAACGGATACAGATACTCGACATATTCCAGTGGTAATTTTAACCTCTTCTAAAGAAGACAAAGATTTAATAGAGAGCTATCAGTTAGGTGCAAATAGTTACATTCAAAAGCCTGTAGAATTCGATAAATTTGTAAAATCTATTGTAGATATTGGTATGTATTGGGTAATTCTAAATCAGAACATTATTAAATAATGCAAGAGAATTATACGATATTAATTGTAGAAGATAACCATTCAGATTATGAGTTATTAATAAGGTCGCTTAATAAACATCAATTATCGGCTTCTTATTTTAGGGCTCAAAATGAATCGGAAATGAGAAAAATACTCGATAATGAATCAATCGATGTTATTGTTTCCGATTTTATGCTTCCCAGTTTTACGGGATTAGATGCACTAAGAATTTTCAAAGAATATAATTTAACCATACCCTTTATCACCCTAACAGGTACAGGAGCGGAAGTAATAGCCGTTCAAATGATGAAAGAGGGCTCGGATGATTATGTTTTAAAGGAGCACTTAGATAGAATTTATCATAGTATTATTATTCAGGTTGATAAGTACAAAGCTATTCGTGAAAAAAATGCATTAGACCTTGCCGTTTTAGAAAGCGAAAAAGCATATCGTTTACTGGCAGAAAACACGAACGATGTAATTTCACTCCACAATTTAGCAGGAGACTTTTTATACGTATCTCCCGCAATAGTTGAACTTTCCGGATATCAACCTACTGAAGTTTTAGGAAGAAAACTTATCGATTTTTTCCATGAGGATGATGTTGCTAAAATGAAATTTCAATTGGAGTCTATCATCATCAACGAACGTAAACTTAGATTCGAATATAGGTTTCTGAAAAAGGATGGAACGTATATTTGGATAGAAACAATTGGTAAATTAATTTATGATGTAGTAACTAAAGAACCCAAAGAAATAATTGCGGTAACTAGAGATGCTACCGAAAGAATATTAAAAGATCAACAGTTAAAAATTAGTGAAGAGCAGTATAGATTAATTGCAGAGAACGCAACGGATATGATTACTCGACATGATTTATCTGGGATTTATAATTATGTTTCTAATTCATCTTACACCTTAATTGGGTATTCTCCAGATGATATGATAGGTAAATCAGCCTATGATTTTTTACATCCAGATGATGCTGCAAATATCAACCAAGGCTTATCGGAATTTATTGCAAAAGGACTAGGTATTTATACCGCTAGCTATAGGTATAAAAGAAAAGATGGAAGTTATATATGGATTGAATCTACTAACAAATTAACGTATGTAGATGGAACGGATAAGATTTTTGGTGTAATATCTATCAGTAGAGATATTACCGAACGTAAAGCTTTTGAAGCGAGATTGGAGGAGAAAATAAAAGAACTAGACACCTTTATTTATAGGTCATCTCATGATTTGAAAGGTCCGCTTGCTTCCTTACAAGGCTTGTTAAATGTTGCCAAATCGGAAGTTGTTGATTCTAACGCACTACAATATTTAGGATTAATAGAAAAAAGTGTATTGAATTTAGATTCTATTCTAATGGATCTATTGAACATTACTAAAATAACACAGGGCTCTCTAAATATTGTCGAAATAAACATTAAAGAAGTTATTACGAATATCATTTCAAGCTTCGAGAATTTGCCTGAGTATGTAAATATCAAATGGAATCTTCAATTTGATGAACATGAAATACTCCATTTAGATAAATCGTTAGTGAACAATATTTTTCAAAATCTAATTATTAACGCCATTAAGTATCAAGATAAAAGTAAGCCAAATCCCATTGTTAAAATTAGTACTAAATATTATAACGAGGAGATGATTATTAAAGTGGAAGATAATGGAGAAGGTATTCCTGAGAATTTACAACACAGTGTTTTCGATATGTTTTTTAGAGGTAATACAAAATCTACAGGCAGTGGACTAGGATTGTATATCGTAAAAAATGCAGTTGAAAAATCGGGTGGGAGACTAGAGCTATTAAGTAAAGAAAAAGTAGGATCGGCATTTACCATTTATTTGCCTTTAGAATTTAATTCACAAGTTAACAGTAATCAATTGGTTAAAAATAAAACGGTATGAGCGATTTTAAGTATCAATCCATTATGCTTATTGACGATAGCGATATCGATAATATGGTGAATAAACATATTTTAAATAAAAATAATGTTGCCGAAAAAATTATTGTCTTTACAACGGCAAATGATGCTCTTGTTTATTTAAATGAAAATAAAGATTCAACAGATAGCATGGTTCTTCCGAGTGTAATCCTGTTAGATATAAACATGCCAATTATGAATGGTTTTGGTTTTCTGGTAGAATTTGAAAAAATGAGCACAGAACTATTAGACAAAATGAAAGTGGTTATGTTAACGAGCTCCGTAGACCCCAATGATATTAGAAGATCAAAGGAATTTAAAACCGTGAAATCATTTATTAGTAAACCACTTTCAATAGAACATTTAGATAGTATTTAGTTATCTATTCTTCCCCTTGCATAAGGTCCGAAACGCTTGCACCGTTTACGCGCAATTCTTTATCGAGAAAAAAATCAGCTTGCAGAGTAACCTTTTCTTTATTATTATTATTAATAGAGTAGGTGTGATTAATTTTGAAATAGGAAATTTTATTGTTCGTCATTGTATCTGGAATAGATAGAGTGTCGATTTTGGAAAACGATACCGGATCGTAATAACTTCCTGGTTTTATGTTCACTTTCATAAATGACTGAACAGAATAATGAGCTTGTTCGCTAGGCGAATTTGTACATGAAACAAAATTCAATAAAAGAACAAACATTGCTGAGAGCGCAAATGTGTTTTTCATATATTAGTATTAGAGCGTTAATTAATGCTAATATACTGATATTAAATATTTAAGATAAAGGAATATAATATTCCAATTATTTACACGTCTTGAACCTTTGTGCGTCAACTATTTAGCAAATAATACTAAACTCTAGTAATATCTGCTCCAATTGCTTTTAACCTTTGTTCGATGTCTTGGTACCCTCTATCAATTTGTTCAATATTCGAAATGGTACTTTTCCCTTCGGCAGATAATGCCGCTATTAGTAAAGATACACCAGCTCTAATATCTGGTGATGTCATAGAGATTCCTCTTAACGGATTTTTACGTGCTAATCCAATAATATTAGCCCTATGTGGGTCGCACAAAATTATTTGAGCTCCCATATCAATTAATTTATCCACGAAGAATAATCTACTTTCGAACATTTTTTGGTGGATAAGAACCGAGCCTTTTGCTTGGGTTGCAACTACAAGTACAATGCTTAGTAAATCTGGGGTAAAGCCAGGCCATGGGGCATCTGCAATGGTTAGAATAGAACCATCAATAAATGTTTCTATTTCATATACTTCTTGAGAAGGTATGTATATATCATCGCCTCTTCGTTCTAGTTTTATACCGAGTTTTTTAAATACTTCTGGAATAACTCCTAGGTGTTCATATCCAACATTTTTAATCGTAATTTCAGATTGGGTCATTGCAGCTAAGCCAATAAAACTGCCTATTTCAATCATATCCGGAAGCATTCTATGTGAACATCCTCCTAAATACTCAACACCCTCTATCGTTAATAAATTTGACCCAATTCCTGTAATTTTTGCACCCATGCTATTTAGCATTTTGCATAATTGCTGAATATAAGGTTCGCATGCAGCGTTGTAAATTGTTGTAGTACCTTTTGCTAATACTGCTGCCATTAAAATATTCGCAGTACCAGTAACCGATGCTTCATCTAAAAGCATATAGGCTCCCTTTAGTTCAGAAGCATCTACACTAAAAAAAGAATCTTTAGGATCGTAATTAAATTTTGCTCCTAGTTTTTCAAACCCTAAGAAATGGGTATCCAATCTGCGCCTACCTATTTTATCGCCTCCTGGGCGAGGAATATATGCTTGTTTGAATCTTGCTAAGAGTGGACCAACAATCATTACAGATCCTCGTAATGCGGAGCCTTTTTTCTTAAAGACATCGCTTTTAAAGAAATTCAAATCGATGGAATCTGCTTTAAATACATAAGTGTCCTTAGATTTTCGATCTACCTTTACACCCATATCTTGTAATAAATCTATTAATTTATTTACATCTACAATGTCTGGAATGTTAGATATTGTTACCTCTTGGTCTGTTAAAAGTACAGCAGAAATAATTTGTAAGGCTTCATTTTTAGCACCTTGTGGGGTAATCTCACCTTTTAGTTTATTACCACCTCTAATTTCGAAAGTATCCATCAGATTAATAGCGACTTTTACCGGTATTTCGGTTGTTGTTTTTATTATTATTATTTCTGTTATTATTGTTGTTGTTACGTTGTTTGAAGTTATTGTTCTGGCGCGATTTATTCACGGGATTTCTAACTTCAACTTTATTTAAATTCACATTTTCATCAAGGGTTAATTCTCCTTTAGATAATGTTTTTAAATCGTTGATAATAGACTCATCACTTACCGAATCTTTATTCCAAGTTACGTAAGACATCTTCATGAAATTAGCAATAGACGCCACCATGTTCGATTTGCGCTCTGGCTCATCTGTTATTTCCTTCGCTTTTTCTATCATCAACTCCACCGTTTTTCCGTAGTGTTTGTATCTTATTTTGTTTGATGGATATGGAACTCTTTGTGGTTTTGTGTCTAATGATTCTCTCGATGGAATAGGATATGGACTATCGACATCTAAATCGAAATCGGCAATAATGAATAAATGATCCCAAAGTTTATGTTTAAAATCGGCAACATCTCTTAAATGTGGATTTAAAAATCCCATTAAGTCAATCACCGCTTGGGCATGCTTATTTCTTTCTTCTTTACTCTCTAAAGTCTTTATATATTTCACCATATTCTGAATATTTCTTCCATATTCAGAGTAAAGTAGTGAAGGACGTGTGGTGTTGTAATCAAACATGGTTAATATGCTAGTATGCTAATATGCTAATATGCTAATATGCTAATAATTTTAATTGATTATTGGCACATTGACTAATTGGCACATTGGCTAATTTGTTATAATTCGCAATTTAGCAAATTTTAGTAATAATTGCTTTTTGCCTACTTGTTTAAATTGAATGGTGGTTTTAATATCTCCAGAAGCACCTTCCATATCTAAAACAGTACCAAAGCCAAACTTTTGGTGTTCTACTTCCATTCCCACCTGTATCTGCTTAGGGTCTGAAGCTACGAAATCTTCTGTTGCAACATGGTTATAAGGTTTTGCAAGACTATTTGTTTGCATTAATGGCTTCGGTTTTCCAGCAATACTACTGTAGCTTTGTCTATCATCTTCGAAAAATGTACTGCTTGGCAACGGTTTTTGCAGGAAATTAATTTCAAGATATTTCGGGTCGATTTCTTCTAAAAATCTACTTGGGTCGCAGGAAATAGGAGAGCCCCATTTATATCTAGATACGGCATAACTCAAAGTGAGTTTTTTCTCAGCCCTTGTTATTGCTACATAAAACAAACGTCTTTCTTCTTCTAAATCTGCTCTGGAATGCAATGCCATTTGAGAAGGGAATAAATTTTCTTCTAATCCCACAACATAAACATGAGGGAACTCTAATCCTTTAGCAGAGTGAATAGTCATTAAAGAAACTGTATCCTTATTTTCTTCTTCCGATTTTTCATCACCAGTAAGTAGTGCGATGTCTTGTAAAAAAACGGCTAAACTTTTATCCTCAATATCTTCTCTTTCCGAAAAATCTTTTATTCCGTTTAATAGTTCCTGAATATTCTCGTATCTATTTAAGCCTTCAATAGATTTATCGTCGTACAAATCTTTTAACAAACCACTTTGCTTAGCAATGTGCGAAGCTGCATCGTAGGCGTTTTGCGAATGTATAAGCACCGCAAAACTTTTAATCATGGTTGTAAAATTCTCGATATTATGGCCAGCTTTTGCACCAAAAAGTTGAGTTGCAGTTTCCGAAACATTCCACAAACTGGTGTTTTGTTCACCAGCTGCAAGTATCAATTTATCCATACTCGTTTTACCAATTCCTCGAATAGGGTAATTGATAATTCTTTTGAAAGCCTCTTCATCAGCATGGTTTACTGCTAAGCGGAAATAAGAAATTAAATCTTTTATTTCTTTACGTTGGTAAAAAGATAAACCACCATAAATTTTATAAGGGATATTAAGTTTTCGAAGCGCTTCCTCCATTGCTCTCGATTGAGAGTTGGTTCTGTAGAGTATTGCAAAATCGTGATTATTTAGGCCTTTACCCGCACGCTCTTGCATAATAGATTCGGCAACAATTTTACCTTCCTCGTTGTCCGAAAATGCTTTGTAAACCTGAATCTTTTCACCAGATTCTTTTTGAGAGAAAATATTTTTCTTAATCTGATCTTGGTTTTTTGCAATAACAGAATTAGCAACTTCTACGATATTCTGTGTCGAACGATAATTTTCTTCGAGTTTAAAGACTTTCATTTCTGGATAGTCTTTTTCGAAGTTTAATATATTTTGAATATTTGCACCGCGGAAGGCATAAATACTTTGTGCATCATCACCTACAACACAAAGGTTGTAATGCGTTGCCACTAATTTTTTCACAATTAAATATTGAGAAAAATTAGTGTCCTGGTACTCATCTACCATCACATATTTAAACTTGTGTTGGTATTTATTTAAAACATCGGCATGTTCGCGCATTAAGATGTTTGTTTTAAAAAGCAAGTCGTCGAAATCCATTGCTCCTGCACGTTCACAGCGACTTTGGTAAATGGAATAAATGTATCCTATTTTTCCTTTTCCCATGCTCGAATCATCTGCCTGAATTTGTTGATTTTCGTTATATTCTTGTGCAGAAATTAAATTGTTTTTAGCACTAGAAATACGAGACATTACATGATTAACATTATAGGCTTTCTCATCTAGATTTTGCTCTTTAATAATGCTTTTTAAAAGACTTTTCGCATCATCTTTATCGTATATAGTAAAGTTTGCAGGGTACCCAATTTTATCAGCTTCTTGTCGGAGTATTCTAGCAAAAATGGAGTGAAAAGTTCCTGTCCAAATATTCTTGGCCTGAGGTCCAACAATTTTAGATATTCTAGCGCGCATTTCTGCTGCAGCCTTGTTGGTAAAGGTTAAGGCTAAAATATTAAATGGGTCGACCCCATTATTTATCATATGTGCTATACGATAGGTAATTACCCTCGTTTTTCCAGACCCCGCACCAGCCACAATCATCATTGGGCCGTTCATTGTTTCTACCGCAGCACGTTGCTGAGGGTTTAATTCATCTAAATAATTCACAAAATCCCTTTAAATTCAACCCAAAAATATAAATAAATTAACCAATTTTAAGGTATAGTTTTCAACTATCTGAAAGTTATTTGCCCTAGTTTTACCATGTAACTCGACTCTGTTATGGCTATATGTATAATATTACCATAATCTGGCTTAGTACTATAATCGCTTGCCATGACTAGTAAACTATTATTTAGTGGAGTAGACCACCTTGGGATGATGACCATATTTTCATTATTCTTGAATAATTTTTGTTCGGTTTTTTTTCCTTCAGAATCCATACTCAGCACTAGGGTTTCCCATCTATTACCTGTATTCATTATCTTTACATCTTTGAATTTCCCTTCCGATTTTTGATCAACATCTACATTAAATAGAAAATGTAAATTGTCGTTTTCATAGCAAAATGCATATGAACTGTATGTTCCTAAATCGTTAACAGTGTATTGCGATTTCAATATTTCCTTGCAATACTTTAAACTTAAGTCTGCATTAAGATTAAATACAATTAAAGAGTTGTTGTAATACAAGAATTTATGAGTTACTTTTCCTTTTTCATCTTTCTTTTGATATTCCTTTATAACCCTTTGTTCTGCAATGTATATAGCGCTTCCATCTCCTTTTAAAATTACATCAGTTAATATAAATCCATTAAGACC
>CALRIM020000101.1:0-11661 GCA_943360385.1 Rhizobium sp. Q54
ATGATATTTTTGATAAAAAAGGTAATGTCAAAAAGTTTTTAGACAAAAATCAAAAACTTCTATCTGACTATGTTGCAAATTATGATGAACTTTTAAAGAAATCTAAGTTTTTTAAAAGCTCTAATAACTCTTTCGGTACATATCAAGCAAATGAATTACTTGAATCGACAAAGGATAATTCATATTTTGATGCAGGTCATAAATTTACTCTAAATGACAACGCTGAAATTAAATCCGCTGAAGAGTTAAAACAGTTACTTCAAACAGAGATAAAGAATATTGTTAATGACGAGAAGCTAAAAAAATCCTTTGACCAAGTTGATAAATCAATAGGAGCAAATGCTGAATTAAGGTCTTTCAAAAGTGCGATTGAAAAAGATAACCTTATTTTAGTTGAAATAGAGAAATATGAAGATTTTAGAAAGAAAGTCTGGTTAAATTATATTTCAACTCTTGCCCAAGAAACTAATGAGTTAGCAACGTTTTATAAAAGCAAAAAAAGCGATCTCGAAAATATAATTAAGGATGCTAAAAAGGAGTTTGCTATTTGGGAAGGAATTGTTAAGACATTCAACGAAAGGTTTTATGTACCTTTTGAAGTTAGATTAGTAAATCAAGAAGATGTAGTTTTAAAAGAAGAAACAGCTAACCTTGAGTTTGATTATAAAGACCCTAATGATCATCCTGTTAGAAAAGACAAGATTTCTTTAATTTCTATATTAAGTAAAGGGGAGCAGAGAGCGTTTTATATTTTACAATTCCTTTTTGACATAGAATCACGGAAGCAACTTAATCAAAAGACTCTTCTAATTCTTGACGACATAGCAGATTCATTTGATTATAAGAATAAGTACGCTATAATTGAATATATTAAAGAATTGCATCAAGGTACACTATTTAAAATCTTAATACTAACTCACAACTTCGATTTTTATAGGACAATTGGTAAGCGTTTATACCTAGACAGACATTGCATTCTTATGACATTAAGGAATGATCAAAGAGAAATTACCTTAACAAAGGGCGCTTATTTAAATGATATTTTCAGTCATTTCAAAAAGAACTTATCAAAACAAAAAGTATTTGTAAGTATAATCCCATTGGTGAGAAATTTGATTGATTATATTGAAGGACAGTCTAGCTCAAATTACCTTCAGCTTACCTCATGCCTTCATTTAAAGTCAGACTCAAACACAATTAAATGTTCTGATATTTTAAATCTTATTCATACGAGCTTTCCCACGACGTTAACTCAGACAATTCCCTTTGGAGCAAAGCAAATAATAGACTTCATCTTCGAAACTGCAAATGCAATTGAACAAGAGAATCCTTTAGATGAGATTCTGCTGGAGAATAAGATAACTTTATCGATTGCTATTCGACTTAAAGCAGAAGAATACATGCTAAACAAAATCCCAAATTCTGATGCAATAGTTATAACAGCAAATCAGACTTCGGAATTATTTGGACATTTCAAAACTATTAATAATGACAATGCAACACTAGCCATTTTAGACCGTGTAAATCTAATGACACCTGAAAATATACATGTGAACGCCTTTATGTATGAGCCAATTATTGATATGTCAGTTTATCACTTAATAGACTTATATAAGAAGGTTAAACTGTTGACATAAATAAAAATACTTCATTTTTTTTGCATAAGTTACAGTGGCATGAGATCTTGGCCCATTATACTTATTTATAAGTACAATACTAGTTGAAATTTTTAAAAATTTAAATGAAATTAAGTAAAACTCATTTGAGGAAATTCGATTTTAGTAGAGATTGCCTGTTATTTATTATTGAAGGAATTAATGAATCAAATAAATTGTGATAAAGAGATTTGATCACGACCAAAATTATTAAGATCTTTTCTATTTCGAAGATTCTGAACAAGTTTTAGTACTATTTGACAAATCTATGAATAGCAATTTTAAATAGATTAAATAGTTTTTATGAAAATATTTCAATTAATTATTAGAATTTAAAGAATGTGTTAAAATTATTAACTTAAACTAGAAATTTAATTATGACGAAATTTATAACAGGAAAAGCACTAGGGGAGACAATTTATAATATCATTTGGGATGCTGAAAGTGTCCTATTGATAGTTTCTCCTTTTATTAAATTGGATGATTATTTCAAAAAACTTTTTGATAAACATAGTAACAATCCTAAAATTCATTTGATCATTGTTTTTGGTAAAAACGAGGGAGAAGTTTCTAAAAGTTTAAGCAAACAAGATTTCGATTATTTTAAAAAGTTCTTAAATATAAGTATAGTGTATGTTCCAAACTTACATGCGAAGTATTATGGAAACGAACAAATGGGAGTAATCACCTCCATCAACCTTTACGATTACTCTTTTATAAATAATATTGAGTTTGGTGTTTATTCTGTTGTTAGTTTTTTTAATAAACTAACAACTAATACTGATCAAGAGGCTTGGAATACTTCTTATGAAATTGCAGAAACAAATGAGGCCGTATTTATTAAGAGGCCAGTTTATGAAAAGAAATTATTAAGTGCTTTACTTGGAAAAAACTATGTGAAATCAGATATACTTCATGATACAACTGAAAAATTTTATTCAGGTTTTAGAACAAGTAAATCTGATGATGTGGTGAAAATGATGTTAGATTTTGAGGATGAAATTATACTTGGTTCAGCACTAACATCAAGACCATTAAGAGAAGAAGTTGAATCAAAACCTAAAATTGAGTCAAATTCCTCATTGGAGAACAGAAGAATGGGTTATTGTATTAGAACTGGAGTTGAAATTAAATTCAATATTGAAAAGCCATTTTGTTATGATGCCTATTTGGAATGGAATAAATTTGAAGACCCTGATTATCCAGAAAAATATTGCCATTTCTCAGGAGAAAGATCAAAAGGTGATACAAGTTTTAGAAGGCCAATACTAAATAAATATTGGGAGGAAGCAAATGAAATATTTAAGATTAAGAAGAATATTAGGAAGTAGAATTCATTTTTTTCTGAAGTAATTAATTGCTAATCTTCCCCCAAAAATATATTTTCAAAACAACTTCAATAAAAAAATTTATCCCCCAAACCTCCCTCACACCCAACAAACCCAACCTCCCCGCCACTTTGACATACTACATTTATCGTATTGTGGGTGATGTTTTATGTTGATAATTTAGTGTATCCAAAAATAGTTGGACTGATTAACAACAATAATTACTAAACCCAAACTTCAACAAAATGAAAACAACAACAAACTTAAAATGGAGGTTACTAGTAACCTTTACAACGATTGCTTTCGGCATAGGTATGCAGGAAGTAAATGCTCAATCAGGTGGCGCAATGTTTACGCTACAATCTACTTTTAGCATTGGTGGGAGAGTGAATGCAGTGAAATTTATTGAATCATCCCAAACACCTTTAATGGCGATTGGTACGCAAAGCGAATCCAATGGTTGGGTAGAAATTAGAAATGTGACTACCGGAAATGTAGTGAAGACAATTAATACAAATGCGGCTGTATTTTCGATTGCTAGCTCAAGCAGTATTCCGTATATCGCGGTGGGGACTATTTATGGTGCCAATGTATTCGGATTGCAAAACAATAAAAACATACGATTGCAAACAGTGGGTCGAGGTGTTATCGTCAGCATTCTTTGGATTGAAGGCGCTGGAAATGCTAAACCACAAATTGTTGTTGGCGATCAGGATGGGAATATCAGTTTCTTTAAACTAGATACTAATTCTAATTACCTTAATGCCTACAAAACAATTCCATATCCGGTTAATCCCGCCTTGCAAATTAGAAATCCTTCGGTGGTTAGTTTAAACTTTACCGGTAATGTAATAACCGCTGGGTATGTAAATCAAGTTGCTGCTTGGGATACCAATGGTTGGGTAAGGAAATTTCAAGTAAGCGAACCTGTAGGTCCAAATAGAAATGGACGTGCTATGCAAGTTACCGATATGTCGACCTTGCTGATTACTTCCGATAGAGATTCTATACAAGCGTATGATTTTGATGGCGCCTTAAAATACCGTGTTCCATTTTTTGCAGGCGATAGTCCAGTTGAAATGGCTTTGGGTGCAGAGGGTTTTTCATTCGTAGCCATTGGTACTACTTGGGATAGGTGCTTGGTATATAAAATTGATGGAAATACCGCATCTTATATCGGAAACTTTTCTAACCATACCTTCACCGTTTCTGCTGTTGATATTCGTGCTTACATTGGTGTCGGTTATTTAATGGCTACTGGTAGTGGTGATAAAACAGTTGAAATTTGGAAGTACAATACGAATTACAGACCGTAATTTTATTATCTTCCATCTAAATCCCACTCCCTGTCTTTTAAATAGGCTGGGAGTGGGACTTTAGAAAGTCAGAATTTTTTGTTATCATCAACCAATGAAACCTACCCATATTTATTGGTTTGCTTATTTTAATTTGAACGAACCAAGTGTTCGGTATCGGGCGAAATTTCCATTAGAATTATTACAGAAAGAGCGTGGGATTACCCATTCCATTGTATATCCAGGGTATGATGTTAAGAATTTAAGCAATTTTATTTTCACTTTTTTATCAGTCTTGTTTTTTAGAAAGAAGAATTCCATTATTGTTTTTCAGAAAATTTATTCAACAGGAATTTATGCACTAGCCTTAAAAACCTTATTGTTTTTTCGACCTATAAATACTTTGTATGATATTGATGATGCAGAGTATACTCGAAGATCTACCAAAACCATCAATTATTTTATAAGAAGATGTTCCAAATGTGCAACTGGAAGCACAGCAATATTGGAGTATGTACAACCAATGAATGCAAACGTACATCATTTAACATCACCCGTTATAGCGTATGGAATTTACAAAACTGAATTAGAAAAAGTATTTACTATTGGGTGGATTGGGTATTATGGAGCACATCGACAAAGCTTAATGGAATTATGTTTCCCAGCATTGTTGCAAGTAGATTTCCCAATAAAAATAAGCCTTTTGGGCGTAACTAAGAAAATTCATGAAGAAGAAATAAGAGCCTATTTTGAAGTCAATAAAAACATTACAATAGATACTCCCTTGAATTTAAATTGGCACAACGAACAATCCATCTATACCCACATTAGTACTTTCGATGTAGGAGTATCACCATTATTAGATACCGAATTTAACAGAGGCAAATCTGCCTTTAAAATGAAGCAATGCTTTAGCTGTGGAGTGCCAGTATTAGCAAGCCCTGTGGGCGAAAACAAAAAACATTTGAAGCCTTCTCTAAACGGATACTTTTGCAACAGTCCTGCTGAATTTCTGCAAAGAATAATTGAACTAAAAAACCTTAACGAAGCAGACTTTAAAAAGTTTAGCAACCATGCAAAAGCAACGTACCCAGAGTTTAGTATGGAAGGGTATGGAAGCGATTTAGTGGAGATGTTTAGTTAACTAATCTCAAAACTTAGCTAGTAACATCAGAATCCGTCTTTTCCGTCAGTTTGACATACTACATTTATCGTATTGTGGGTGATGTTTTATGTCGGTAATTTAGAGTTTATGAGTTAACGAGCTTGTAGCATATACAGAACTTATGCTTCAAACATAGGTTGATTGGAGAAACTTTTTTTGTGATTATATACATGTTGGGTATTGGTTTGAAATTTTATTCAGAATAAGTCGAATGGTAGCAAAATTTTCTTTTTACAAAGCAGGACAGGGTTCGTTTTATGGTGGACGAATTTGGCATCATGAACTTAATAAAGTATTCACTGTTGTTTATGACTGTGGGACAAGTTCATTCATTGCGGGTAATAAACAATCGCTAAATAACGAAATAACATATTTTAAACACCGGCCCAATTATTTTCAGCATAATGATGAAATTGAATTACTTTTCATTTCTCACTTAGATTTCGATCACGTTTCTGGGCTGAAGCGTCTATTGACAGAGTTTAAGGTGAAAAATATTATCTTACCATATATTGAAAAGGAATACAGACAATTCTTTTTGGTTTCCTTTTCGGAAGATGCCGACACTGACGATAGCTTTTCCTTAGAAGATTATACTTTGTTTATTGAAACCCCAATTCAATTTATCTTACAAAATAGCGAAAACACTAAAATTTACTTAGTAAAGCCTGATGGTAAAACCGAAATAGAATATCAGAGCTATGATGGTAATCAATCAGAATTTGTTTACCCTAAAGGTACGCCAGCCTCGGATATAGAAGAATTAAATAATCAGCAAAATGTTTCAGTATATGAGAACAATTTGCAATTTTTCATCAGACAAAATTGGGAGTTTACGACTTACGTTAAAGGTGTTAATAAAGAAGCAATCAAAAAACTACACGAATGTTTAAATAAGAGGTTGAAGAAAAAGACTGATGATGTTTTATCTTTTGATGACCTTAAAAATATTGTAACAACTAATAGAAAAGAGGCTCGTAAATGTTATACTGAAAATATTGGAGAAATAAATGCTCATGGACTTGTTCTACTGCATGGCCCAATTAATTTTAACCACTTATTTGGTAGGATTAATTCCGATTGTGAGTTAAATAATTATTACAATGGTTATCGCTATAATAGGGATCTCTACCATGAATATTTTAGAAACGTAAATCAAATATTGTTGGGAACACTCCTGCTTGGAGACACTTCGCTTAGAGGTGAAAACAAGATAGAATTCCCTACAAACTTTAAAGATAAATTAGGCAATGTTCATGTGATCCAAGTTCCACACCATGGCTCAATAGAAAATTGGGATTATGAAGAATTTAAAGCATTGAACATTGGTAGTAATATTAAAAGTTGGGAAAATCATATTGTGACAGTATGTAATTTTGGTTACGGAAATAAATATGGACACCCTTCACATAAAGTTTTAAATGATCTACGTTCAACCATTTTTTTGAATACACAATTCTCAAGATTAAATATTAAATATGACTTTATAGATTATAATTAATATAAAAATAAGACCTGTGTCTGGTTTAACCTGCTATAATTGCTGTTCAATACTTATCCGTATTCGTATACAACAACCGACAAAGACTATTTTAGCACTATGAGAGAACAAATAGATATATCAAATTACTCCGAAAGTGAACTTGACATTGTCAATTGTTTGATTAATGCAAGGAATGAAGCCGATACTAAATTGGCTAAAAACTATCTTGAACTTGGAATGTCAAAGTCAAAAGAGAGTTTTAATACATCTAAGATTGCTCATGCCCTTTACCTTGAATGTTTATTGGAACTCTCTACTATTGAATATGATATTAAGAAAAGAGCCATTCTTTGGGACAAATTATTCAAGAAAACAATTGATTTTATAAACCAATATTCCGAGAATGAAGAAACAGTTGTGCATTGTTCCGACATTATTGTTTCATACATACACGAACCTTTTATAAGTAAGGACTTTCATCTTCTAAAAAAAGGATTAAGTATTATTAAGAGTAAATTAGACGCCTTAATTTCCCTCAAGGGAATTAATAATTCTTCTTCTCTTCTTGTTAAGAAAGCTGCGATTCTTAGAAACTTTTCTTCGTTTCAACCAACACAAGAAGCTCAAAAATCAATGTTAGAGCAAGCAATAAGGTGTGTTGAAAAATCACTCTCTGGTTCAGATCATACATGGTTTTCATTACTTGAACTTGGACATTGCCATTTGAAGAGCTCTAATTTTGAAAAAACATTAAAATCATTTAATGAAAAAATTTCACAAGCTGAAAATGCCTATTTACAAAGTCAAGATTTACTTTGCACAATTCAAAATACACTTGCACTTTGTTGTTTATACAAAGAAACTTATCAAACTTCTCCATTTCTTTCAGCTTATAGAACTTACGAAAGAATTGAAAAGAACAGAAGGAGATTCTTGCAAAATTCTTTCCACCTAGCCGAAACGGTAATTAGAATGTACTATTCATATTTTCCTGCCGAAATATTATCAGAATATCTTTTAAAGGCTGATGCGCTTTTAAATGAAGCAATATCAGCAGGGTTTAATGATGCAAGAATAATTACCGACTTAGCTTTTGTTAAGGCTGCCAAAGGTGAGGTGAGTGTAGGGGAATACATTTTAAAAACTCTTAAAACAAGTTCTTCGTCAACTTTTGATTGGAATATTATAATTGAAGACATTAAATCGATTAATAACTCTAATGATTTATTTTCTCAGGGCTTCGTTTTGGGAATTGATGATGCAAGCACTTGGAACAAACTTGGAACTTTTGCAATAAATTTTTTGGATGATATTGATTTAGGTTTAAGAATGTATGAAGCAGCACTACATTTCAACCCTAAAAACCCAATTGTTTTAACCAATATTGCACGAGCACTATTGCAAACACCTTTGGATGAATCAACCATAGAAAAAGCAGAGTACTATATTTCCAAAGCTGCAAGTTGTTCTACTTTTAGGTTTCAATGGTGGCGACAAGTAAGAATAGATGTTGAATTAGCAAAAAGCAAATTATCTAATTCAACAATAGTTAAACCGGCTCAACCAAAATTTAACCTTGAAAAAATTGCGGACTTATATAAATTCTATATGAGCCTAAAGGAAATGGATAACCCTCAAACAAGAGGATACGAATTAGAGAAACTTATGGACTCGTATTTTCTAGTTTCACTAGGAAACTCAATTCGTTCACATAGGATTAAGTCCGGAATGATGGAACAACAGATTGATGCAGCGTTTGATTTTGAGAAAGCTTTTTACAGAGTAGAAACAAAATGGACAAAAGATAAAGCAGACCATACTGATGTTAACAATTTTTGTGTAAAACTCAATACTGTTGGTGTTACAGGGTTATTAATTTCAATAAATGGTTTTACACCTTCTGCAATTGAAAGTGCAAAATTATTAAAGAATAAAGTGAGATTACTTCTAATGGATGGTGATGAAATTGAAACAACATTGAAAGGTTGCCCTACATTTGATGAAGCCATACGATTAAAGCAACTGTATTTCTATTTAGAAGATAATCCATATTATCAGATTACCGCTAATGAGCATAAAATATAATTTGACAAATAAGCAAACTCTAATTAACGTTGTCTAACGAGAGTCCTAATGTAAAACAGCTATTTCATTTTTTTTTTAAAACTCCATCAACTCAAATGAAAAATCATCTGAAATTTTTATTTCTTTTTTCATCTTATACGTTTAAAAAAAATATTTACCACCTCTCAAAATCTTCTCTTAATTACATTTATCAAAATTGATGAAGTAAACTCTTTTTTTTTGCTAAACCTCCCTTACAACCCAATAAACACAACCTTCCGCCAGTTTGACATACTACATTTATCGTATTGTGGGTGATGTTTTATGTCGGTAATTTAGATTCAGAGTTTCAGGAGATTAGGTGTGCAAGTTTATTAAATGAAAAAAAAATAATAAATCATATAATTATGAAAACAGAAAGCACAGGATCAGAATTTAAAGTCACCGTTACTATAAACAGCAACGGTTATTATTTACAATACCTTGGTTGTTGGGGGAATTGGGGAACTGTTACTCCTACAGACATTGCTGCAAATAGTACTAAACGATTCACCTTAAACGATAACGACAGAGGTGGTATATGGTATCGTGCTCTCGATACAACGACACAAAATGAAGTTGGATTTGTAACCATGTCGTTTACCTGTCCAGAATTGTCGGATAATTCAGCAGAGGGTTCTCCTGCCAATAGTCCTTTTGTTTCGGCAGGACTTCAAACGTATAGTACGTCAGGGCATCCTTTAAATATAACTTATAATGTGGGCACTCCCAATTTAGCTTGTTGGAGTTCGGGGAATACAAATAATCAACAAACTGTTTGCAACGAAACAACTTTTAAAGATCAGCGACTATCTATTCAAATTGAAAACCCTCTTTTATATACATTGAAATTTGGAGGTTATTGGAATGATAATTCTAACGGAGCAACGAATTGGTATTGGGAACCCAATCAAAATGATATGCCTCCTCCAAATGGTAAGAGAACGATTTTCTTAAAAGATAATGACAGAGCTGGTCTCTTTGTAAGGGTATTGGAAAAATTAACACCTTTAGTTAATGAACTCGATGAAAAGGGCTATGCAAATATGTCTTTTACAAATCCAAGACTGAGTAGTTTGTCTGCAGAAGGATCTCCCACTGATGATACAAAAGCACTCGTGTCTGCAGGTCTACAAGAATATTTTCATGGATTAGATATTAAAAGTATTACATATCATGTAGGACAAGCCAATCTTGCGTGTTGGAATAGTGGAGATTCTAACGACGGTACGATCGTTTGCGATCAAACTGGTTTTAAAGATAGGCGAGCAGTTATTGTCATCAATAACAAATCTCCAGAAACCTTAACATTCGATGATTATTGGAATGATAATAATTCTGGAATCTCTAACTGGTACGTGAAACCAAATACAGATGATACCATTCCGCCAGATTGCAAACGTATTTTTGTTCTTAAAAATAATGATAGGGCAGGCTTATATTTTAGCCAAGCATGGATTCAATTTCACATGTCTTTTACTTGCCCCAAATCGAGCAGTAATTCGGCTGAAGGCTCTCCTCATGCAGGATTACAAACCTATGAAGGAAGTGGTACTCCTGTTACGTTTACCTACAACGTAGGTGAGCCTAATTTAGCTTGTTGGAGTAGTGGAACATCTAATAATGGACAAATTAAATGCAAGCAAACACTAGTGTTACCCTTCGACAAACGCAGGTGGATGGGTAAACTAAATGAAAAATACCCTCCCACTTTTAAAAATAGAACTCTAAGACAATTATTAATTCCAGGCGCACACGACTCGGCTTGCTATAGCATAGCCATGACACCTTGGGGGCAAACACAAGAGTTGGACTTTTACGACCAATTAATAAATGGAATACGCCACATGGATTTAAGACCAAATTATGTAAAACACGATCCTGAATCACCAATTCCTGAATCCAACTTTTTTCATCATGGTATATTACTTACTCCTTGTAAATTGGATGACTTACTTAGCCAAGTAACAAATTTTTACACAGAAGACTGGCAAAAAAGGCAAAATGAAATAATTATTCTGGACTTTACTCATTTCGAGAAATATGCTGTTCAGGAAAATTGGAATTTCTTTTTCAATACCATTTTAAATTCGTCGCTAAATAACTATTTAATTCCGCAAGGTTCATTTGGCCCCAATACCACCTTAAATCAATTCTGGACCGCAAATGCTAATCAGCGAGTGATAGCAAGTGTTAGTGCAGATGCCTATGCTGCCTATCAGGCGATGACTACAACTAAACCCAACATATGGAATGGCGCTAGCTTATTTGCTCCCGGATGGGACGGATCGAAATTTTGGCCAAACACCAGCGAAAAACAAAAACTCATCGATTTTATAAATAATAATATCGATTCATTTTCTACCAATACAAAACTTTGGGTACTACAGGATATATTAACTGCTACAGCAACTCAAAGTGTTTACAGTTTGTCTGGACTAGCTCATGGAGCTTTGTATGAAACTACAGGTTTACCGTGGAGGAGTAAAGCGAATATTGTAATTCAGGATTATTATGATGAGCGCACCACCATTGAAACCATCATGGAAAATATAAAGAGGTTACCATCTAGTTAACTAATCAAAAAAAAACAATAATTAATAAAATCAACCAACTAAAACTAAAAAATAAA
>CALRIM020000102.1:0-11626 GCA_943360385.1 Rhizobium sp. Q54
TTCTTATTTGCTAAAGGTAATAGTGCCAACTGTATCGCGGTAGCAAAACAACCAGGGTTAGCAATGTATTGTGCCGTGGCGATAGCAGGTTTGTTGTATTCGGATAATCCGTAAATAAATTCTTTATTAGGCAAAGAGGATATTCTGAAATCCTGACTTAAATCAATAATTTTTATTGCTGGATTTATTTCCGAAATAAGTTTAGTAGATTCACCATGGTTCAAGCAAAGAAATAGTAACTCCACATTATTAGAAATGGTATCCGAGAAATATAAATCGGTTTCGCCAATAAGATCGGTGTGTACATAGAAGACAGGATTTCCAGCATTGGATTTGCTTTGAGCAAAAACAATTTCAACTTCAGGGTGATTAATTAAAATTCTAATTAATTCACCACCGGTATAACCCGCTGCACCAATAATTCCAACCTTGTATTTTTTCATTATTGATTATTTACTTGATGATAAATAGAAGTTTGATTGCCAAATATTTTCGTGAAGCCTTTTACATCGTCGGCTGTCCAAGTATTATTTTCTTCGCCGTAGCTTCCAAATTTTGCCGACATTAAATCGTGTGGACTTGATATTCCATTTAATTCAAACCTGTAAGGAAGTAAGGACACAAACACATCACCAGTTACATTTTTTTGAGTATCGGTAAAAAATGCTTCTATATTTCTCATCACAGGATCTAGCATTTGCCCTTCGTGTAACCAATTACCAAACCACATGGCTAACTGATCTTTCCAGTACAGTTGCCATTTCGTTAATACATGCTTTTCGAGTAGGTGATGAGCTTTAATAATTATGATGGGTGCAGCAGCTTCGAAGCCAACTCTTCCTTTAATACCAATAATTGTATCACCAACATGGATGTCTCTACCAATACCAAAAGGTTGTGCTAATTCTTGTAAGTATTTAATACATTCTACCGGATTATTTATCCCGCGTTTATTTATGTCTTGTATTTCACCATTAATAAATGTTAAGGTTAGGTCTACTTTTTCTGTTTTACTTATAGAGGTGGGCCAAGCTTCTTCAGGCAAAGGAGCATAAGAAGTAAGCGTTTCTTTTCCCCCTACAGAGGTTCCCCAAATTCCTTTGTTTACACTATACGCAGCTTTTATAAAATCGTATTCTACTCCATGTTCTTTCAGAAAAGCAATTTCTTGCTCTCTGCTAATTTTGTGATCTCTAATAGGAGTGATGATGGAAACATTTGGAATAATATGATTGAGTATCATATCAAATCTTACCTGATCATTACCAGCACCAGTGCTGCCATGTGCAATTTTATAGATGCCTACTTGTTTTGCATACTCTGCAATGCTAATGGCCTGTATTACTCTTTCAGCACTAACGCTTAAAGGATAGGTGGAGTTTTTAAGAATATTTCCAAAGATTAAATACTTAATGCAATCTTCATAATAGTTATCGCACACATCAATGCACTTAAATGAACTTGCACCTAATGCAATGCTTCTTTCTTCTAATGTAGAAATATCTTCATCTGTAAAGGCACCTGTATTTATGGTTAATAGGTGTACCTCATAATTTAATATCTTCGACAAATAAACTGCACAATAGGTGGTATCGAGTCCACCACTAAAGGCTAATAATATTTTTTCCATTTTCAGCTTTTTCTTTTTCTAATTCTTTATTTGAGTTGTAAAGCATAGCAGTACACAAACAATTTTTAAAATCTTTACTTTTTAAAATCGAATAGTTGATGCAGCTTTTACATCCATTCCAAAATGCTTCATCGTTTGTTAATTCAGAATAGGTAACAGGCTTGTATCCCAAGTCGGAATTAATTTTCATCACTGCCAAGCCAGTAGTAAGTCCAAATATTTTTGCAGCAGGATATTTATTTCTAGAGAGCTCGAATATTTTACTTTTAATTTTTTTAGCTACTCCTTCTTTTCGGTATTGTTGAGATATGATAAGCCCAGAGTTTGCAACATATTCTCCATTCTGCCAAGTTTCGATATAGCAGAAGCCTGCCCATATAGAATTATCTACGAGAGCAATAACTGCTTTTCCTTCAAGCATTTTTTGTTGAATGTACTCTACAGATCTTTTCGCGATGCCTGTACCTCGAATTTTGGCAGAGTTTTCCATCTCTGTACATATTTCTTGAGCATAAGAAAGGTGTTTATCTGAAGCTAAGATAATCTCTAACATTAAATTAATATCTTTAATAATTAACAAATGTAGATATTATATCTATTATTTTAAAGTATGTAAGATATATTACACTTATTATTTATATAATTATTTGATATACAAATGTTTAATATTATGATATCTTATTACCTAAGTTAACCAGTAATCAATTCGTTACAAATAGTACTTTGTTATACTAGGTATTTTGCTTTCCTTTGTATCAATGAAAAATGTATTTATACAAAAATGGGATTCCCAAGTAAGAAAGGGGATTTTAGAGCTTATTATCTTATTAGTACTTTCTGGTAAAGAAAGATATGGGTATGAATTAATACAAGATGTAAAAGATCATACTGATTTTGATGTAGCCGAAGGTACAATATATCCACTATTGAATAGGTTGAAAGATGAAGAACTCATTGAATCATATTGGCAAGAAATGGAGACGGGTATTCCTAGAAAATATTATAAAATTACCAGCAAGGGAAAATCAACCTTGGAAGAAATGAAAACATATTGGCAAAACTTATCATTCAATATTCAACGACTAATCTTAAAAAAATAAGAACATGGATTTTAAAACGGATACTACAAAAAAGATATACGAAGCGTACTTTAAGCGTGTAAATAATATTGTAAAAGGATTGCCTAAAGCGAGTCGAGATGATATAACCATGGAGCTACAAAGCCATGTTTACGAGGCTTTGATGGTTTCTGCTAATGCAGATGAAGCATCTGCACTGTTAGATATTATTGATAAGTTGGGAGCACCAGAAGAATATTTAAAAAATGTGGTAGCGATGGAAAAATTAAAGCAGGCAACATCAACATTTAAACCTGTTCAAATAATTAGTGCAATTGCAAGTAACATTGGGAATGGAGTTTTAAATACAAGCAGAGCCGTGGTGTTTGGTTTACTGTATTTATTGGTATTCGTGTTTTCGTTATTAAGTATAGTGAAATTAATAATACCGGAACACACGGGTTTATTTACCTCTAAAAGTGGATTGTATAGTTTTGGTGTAATCTACTCAACGGATGCAGTACAAGAACATCTTGGATACTTTTTTATCCCTTTTTGTTTACTTATAGCAACTGTATTATATCTAATTATTACTCTCCTTCTAAAATTAACTATTAGAAGGAGGTAATCTTTTTTTATCTATATACATCGTATAGCTATGTAGTATGTAAAGCTAAGTATATCATTAAAACAATTAAAAATATAGTAATATGAAAATCACAAAAATTAGTATCAGTAAACTATTTGTAGTAATAGTTCTATTAAGTAGCCACAAGGCTCATGCATTAAGCAAAAAAGATGTTAATCAGGATTTAACAGGAATTAAAGTGGTTAAAATTGATGTTCCAGGAACTGTCAAAATAAATCCATCCGACAAAAATGTGTTAAACGCCGGATATGCGATTAACCGCAGTGGAGATATTTGGGGATTTTCTAATAAAGATACAAAGGCTGAGTACAAGCCAGTGTATAGAAGAAGCAACGACACTTTGTATATAATTGGTGAGCAAATTGGAACATGGGCAGTAGGCATGAGTACTTATAAAGAAACATTAGAGCATACTTTTTTCATCCCTACATCTATTCGATTGGTAATCGAATCTCACGGAACAGTAAACATTAGTTCATCTTACAAGCAATTAATTTGTAATAATTCCGAAGTCACCAATTTGATAGCAAGCAAGAACGAAATTTATTCTATAAAATGTGTTGCGAAAAAAACATTGAAAGTAAATGCTACAGAAAAGACTAGAAATTCACATGCAACATGTGAGTATGAGTTCGAAGGAATTGGTAAAGATGTATGTGTTATTTATTCTGATTCCATCAATTTAATTTTAAAATAAATTGATGGGTACTATACATAAAAAAAACTGATTGCTCAAAAAGGCAATCAGTTTTGTAAGTTCTTCCTTTTCCCAATCCAATTTGTCTTAACCCCAATGCTCTCCCGAACTATCCGAAGGGCAAAACTTTATTAGCGCATTAGCATACTATTAAACTAGCATACTAATCAGTGGCCCTATGAGGGTGGTGATTTATGATTTTGTATAAATATGAATAAGCCTTTATGATACAAAAGTGTAGTTTAGAAGTTTTTTGAATTTGATGTTGTAAGAGTTTTCTAGAATCGTTCACTTAGGTTACGTTGACTTTTATTTTACCTACATTTTACTAAGTTTTTGGTATATTTAATATTATATTAATGCATTTTCATACATACGCTCAGTTAGTATGGAATAAATCCTATGGAACGAGTGATTTTGACTACCCTCGCCAAATAATACGACTTAGAACAGGTGGATTTTTATTTTGCGGTGATAATAATGGTAGCGCAGGGTATTTAGCAAAAATTAATTCTGATGGTGACTCATTATGGACAAAAAGAATATTCCCAATTGACACAGATAAAACTGTTCGAACAAATACAGTATATCAGATTAACTCGAATAGTTTTATTATAGGAGGAGGTGGAAGTAAAAATTTAGCTCCAAATACAAGTTATGGTTGTTTATGGAATATAGATTCTAACGGTAATGTTTTATGGTACAGAAAAACGTCTAATCTCATAGTAAATATCCTAGATTTGAGAAATGGACAATTAATTTGTACAGACTATAATAAACTTACTCGAATTGATACATTGGGAAATGTAATCTGGTCTGTAAGTTTTGGTCAATACATAAATCATTCGAATGTATTAAAAACCCTCAATAATACTTATTGCTTTCTGTATCATGATTCATTGCAGCAAATCCACCTTAAAGAAGTGTCGGAAAATGGAATAGTACTTCGTGACAATTCGCTTCCATTTCTAAATATTCGCACCGTTTATGGATTTTTTATTCAGGATTCTATGGAGAATTTCATTGTAGCAACTGATGAAGGAGCGGTTACATTGAGAAAATTTAATTATAATCTTGATCTTATCTGGAAGAAGGTGTATTCTATGCAATTCGATTTATATGCTCTTTTACAAGCAACAAATAAGGATTATGTGATAGTTGGTGAATCGCATGAAACCGGAGATGCAGAGGTGTGTTTCATAAGAGTAAATGAAAACGGTGATTATAAAGCTTTCAGAATTTTTGGACCACTAAATAAATTTGATGGCCCAAGAGATGCTTGTGCTGATAGTGATGGAGGAGTAGTAATCTTTGGATATTTTGAAGATGGCCCGTTTGGGGGATACGATTATTTATTGGTCAAAACAATTGTAGGCGTTTCAACTGGAGTTTCAAATGAAGAAAAATTCAAAATGTCAATTTACCCAAATCCAACCAGAGGTGAATTTTCAATTGAGTATGAACTAAATTTGCCAGAATCAGTCGAAATTATTTTATATGATAGCTATGGAAGATCTGTATACACATTAAAGAGCAAATCGGATCACGAATTTGGTCATTACAAACTTACATTGAATACTAAAGATATCTCTCCTGGCGTTTACTACTGTGTGTTAAGGACAAATAGTTTTATTCAGACAAAGGAATTAGTATTTATTGATTAGCGATGAAAAATATTTTTATAATTGTAATATCAATTTTTTTTATTTCATGTGAAAAAGAAGATTTTCCAAGAAAGAAAGTATTGATGATTCATATACGAAATTTTTTTACTTTCTGAGGTTATTGAGCTTCTGATTTTTTTTATTAGGGATTTACTGATTTGGAGTTTAATCCCAGCGTTTTACTTTCACCCAACAATTCTAATGGATAGCCCAATTCTTTTTTTATTTCTTTAGAAACAATATTACTACTGAACTTCGCAATGTTAGGCATCGCGCAGAGTTTTTTCTTCACAAATTCCTTGTAAAAATTAATATTCGAACATGCAATTTTTAACAAATAATCTGAAGTGCCAAACAATCCGATTATTTCTACTACCTCAGTAAAATGTTGAACTTCTCTTTCAAAATCTAGATAGCCTGATTTAGATTGGTCTTTTAGATTAATCTGGCAATATACCATTACCTGTAATCCAAGTTTTCTTGTGTCAAGTACTGCGATATATTTTTCAATATATCCTTCCCTTATCATATTTTTGATACGTTCATTCGTGGGGGTTGCTGATAACCCAACCTTACTTGCTATTTCTCTGATAGTTGTTTTAGAATTATTCTGTAATATATTCAGGATTTTAATATCCATTTTATCCAAACAATGATTCATAGTTTTGGGTATTTTGTAATTGCGTTTCCAGTAAATAGGTTCACCAGAAACGCATTACAAATTCAATTATTTATTGTTCATTAACGTCGGTAAAAAAAAAATCGTTAATGTTGTTTTAACCTTATTTAGAGTTTGTTTTCTATTGTCCTTCAGATTTAGATATTTTAATCATCAAACTCTGGTCATTCACCTTTAGTTTAACTATATACAATCCTGCTGTAAGTTCTTTCTTGTCATATATATATTCGTGTATTCCGGCATCTTGGGATTCTTTGCATGCAATTACATCTACTTTTCTACCGAACAGATCATATACTTCCAGACATACTTCTGATTCTACTTGCAGTGTATACTTCAGTTTTATTTCTGTTGTAAACGGATTTGGATATGCTTGCATATTGAATACAGATGGGTTTAAATTCCCAATTCCAACGTTAGTAATAGTTACAATTTGCGAAGTAGTTTTCTCGCACCCTGTACTTAAATTGTGTACAGTTAAAGTAATTGTATAAGTTCCATTACTTGCATATGTATGAGTAGGAGATAATAAAGTTGAAGTATCACCATCTCCAAAGTCCCAGTTATATATTCCTTGTCCTGCAACAGCTGCAACAGAGACTTTACCATTATTGATTGAAACAATGGTAAAGTTTGCGTTTGGTTCTGCTTTATTTGTAATAATCACATCATCATCAGAAATGCAACCCGAAGAATTTGTCACTCTCACAGAATAAACACCCGCAAGCTTTACTGTAATTGTTTTTGTGGTTGCATTAGTTGACCAAAGGTAAGTTGCTCCAGGATTTCCCGCATCAAGAGTAATGGAGTCACCTTTACATATTTGGCGGTCAACTCCAAGATTCACTACCGGAATTGGTGCATTAGAAATTACAATTGTATCTCTTGAAATACACCCATTTGAGTTTGTCAATTTCACAGTGTATGTTCCAGCAAGGCTTACCCTAATGGTTGGAGTTATTGCTCCTGTTGACCATAAGAAACTTCCTGTTGTTGTGCCAGGATCTAGAACTATAGACGATCCAGGACATATTGATTTATTAGGCCCTAAAGAGACGATTGGAAGTGCTAGCACATTCACTACGGCGGTTCCTGTAATTTTACAACCGCCAGGACCAATTACCGCGACTGTATAGGTTCCCGAACTCCCCACTTTTATTCTTTGAGTAGTTTTTCCGTTAGACCATAAGTAATTATATCCTGGGTTTCCTGCATCAAGTATAATGGAATCTCCTTGACACATAGTTGATACTGCAGGAAGATTTATAACAGGTATTGAAAATATTTTAAAGAATCTGGTAATATCCGAATCGCATGAGGTAGTTATACTTTTTATTTTTGCTCTAAAAACCAACATGCTATCCAAATCACCAGGAGCTGCAATGTATTGTATATTCAAGCCATTCATTGTGACTGTTCCTGAAGGAGAGTTATTACTTTCTTTTTTGATGCTTGCATTTGTTAGTGTCCACGTAACACCGAAATCGGATTCAAGATAACCGGTTGGTGCTGTAATCTTATATGTAATTGTATCCAAAATACATACCCCATCAGGGTTTGTAGATGTACCATCATTATATGTTCCGTTAAAAGGTAAGTCTTTGTCTACAATACTACCTGAAATTATAGGAGCTACGAATACATTAACTGGCATCCGGTCTGACAAACATCCAGCAACAGAATTCGTTACTTTCCAGTCGTAGAAATAACAATATGTATCTGTTCTTGGAGTATTTAAGAAATCCAATACAGCATACTTGATCGTGAGTAATCCCGGAATCGAAAATGGAAATCCATGATTACCTCCTGGTGCAGTTGAGCCTAATTCAAATTTCAATGCTCCAATATCCTGACTTAAACTTTCTACTCTCAATTTATAGTTTGTGCCAGGAAGAAGATTTGCATTTAATAGAATAGTTTGAGGTGTGGCATTTGCTTCTGGATTCCCTATTACAGGGATTATCCAGCTCTTTAATACAGTATTTGATATATCTACCAACTCTACTTGTATCGTGCCTGGTGTATTCGGCGAAATGGATATTGGATATACAACTACACTCTCCAGTTTACATGGATTAATAACATCAAATATAAGTCCTGGATAATGAACTAGTGTGATACCAATACCTGCAATAGATGACGATAGTCCGGTATGATGCGACTGTTCAACAGCAGTTGCCGAAGAAACATAATAGGTAGTAGGCGTTAAAATTGGAGGTGTAATAAAGGTATCATTCAGACTCACAGGAATAGGAGAAGTCATGGAGCTGAACCACCTAATCGCTTCTGATGAACTCGCGATAAGAGTTGCCGATTGTCCTTTACAGATTGTTACAGGATTTGATACAGGTAGTGTAGGGATTGCAAATAAATAAGAACTAGAGTTCAATGTATCATTCTCCTGATCAACATCACCATTTACATGAATATCTGCTCGCAAGTCTATGATTCCACTACCGCCTATTCCTGAGAAATATCCAACGGTAAAAGTATCAGACATGTTTGGCATTAATGTTTGAGTATAGACTGTATTGATGTTTCGTGTAATAGGTCCCGAAATGCTCACATTCACTGGGAAATTAGTTTGAGGAGCAATTCCAAGATTTTGAATAACAATCACTACGCTATCTGTAGGATTTGCACACAGGTAATGATTGTTAGGATAGAGAATAGATTGTATTCTCAGTTCATCGGATGGAGCCAGAAATTCATCCGCACCAATACATGGGTTAGATGTAAAACGAATATTCTGATCAATATCAGTAGCGACAGGAAGTGGTGTGCCTTTACGATATAATGTTGTTCCTTGAACATGTAAATCAGAATCAGAAAGATGAATTGGGTTTCCTGATATTGAAAATAAATTTGCCGAGGTAGCCAGACGCATATTTGCGATTGTATTAATATCAACCAACATAAATCCTAGTTTGGATTGCACTCCTCGTACGAAATAATTATTATAATCAAATCGTGTGAAGTCGCTGCTTAAAACAGATGAGTACATAGCATATGCAACAGCATTTCCATTTGTATTAATCGTATTTGAAAATGTATTGTTACGGATATCCAAAAGTTTTGATCCTGTACCTACAAACAATGCAGCGCTTCGATCTGCTGTTACGGTTGAACTTCCTGCTCTGAGATAGTCGCCTGATAAACTAACCGAATTAAAATACACTTTGATACCACCTGTACCGATCAACCCAATACCAAAAGTTGCATTCGTATCCAATGACACTGCTCCTGGTCCACCGATACGTGCTACAAAATTATTCACGATGCTGATATTATCACCCGGACTATTACTATTTATCTCAATACCTCTACCTCCGAATCCTTCTGCACCTGCCTGAACAAGATTAATATTGTTACCTATTATCTGCCCATTCATAAACCCTTTTAGACAAGAAATACCTGAAGCCTTTCTTTCAAACGCAGATTGAATTGTATTTGGATTCTTAATATTTTTAATCACGTTGCCGCTGATTAATGCATTTTTTGTAAACACCGTACGAATACCTGCAACACGAATATGTGCTTCAAGATCATCAGAGCCAATGATATTATCTGAAATGATTAGACTATCCATCGGACTGCTTCCTGCTACATTCAATGAAGCGCAGAATATTCCGATAGATCCTCGCAAAATTGTATTCTGAATAATCTTCGTTCGGTCTGCAGCATATCCGTAAGGAATTAAAGTATCTCCTATCTGGATTGGAATTGACTTGATGAATTTACCACCAAGTACTACACAATTCCTAATCACGTTATCATGTGCACTATAATTAAATGCAGTACTTCTGAAAAGAAAAGTGGAGTTTGGTTCTACTTCATTTGTATTCTCGAATTTTAAGTAAGATCCACTACCTTGGAATCTGCCATCAAATGTGATACGATCGGCACCATCTAATCTGATGAGGCCTCCTGCATATGAGCCTGAAATTTTTCTGTTTATATTTGTGTCAGGGCGGAATGTAATATGATAATTTCCTGTCCCTATTTCTACAATGGGGTTCAACGCCACACTTCCATCCTCAATCAGATCAGAGCTAATCAGAATCTCAACATCACCTGCTACGATGTTGTCATTGATCATCTCGAAGATTCCATTCT
Organism: Rhizobium sp. Q54; assembly: GCA_943360385.1. Classification (GTDB taxonomy): domain Bacteria; phylum Bacteroidota; class Bacteroidia; order Sphingobacteriales; family Sphingobacteriaceae; genus CAJBVG01. Next base: position 10,494 of record CALRIM020000102.1, read on the forward strand.
GTTTTGTGATAGATTTACGATCCTCATTCGTCCCTACACGATAGATACCACTTAATATTTCAGATATTTTAAATGAAAGTGGTTTATATACGATAGGGAAATGACGATTATTTAGATGTACAGAAGTAGGCTCTGTGCTTAAGACAGCAGGAGCAATTACATTGGTAACCCCTTTTGAATTTTGTGCTATAATAAAGTATTCTATTCTGTCACCAATTGCTACAGATCCACCATATAATTTACTAAAATCAATTGTAAATCCGAAAGGCGATGTTACAGAATCACTGCTTACATATTTCCACCCTTTATCGGTAGCTGTATTTCCATACCATGCTCCTTCATCAGACTGACGTTTGTAATAGATTCTTGGTCGTAAAGTAGAGCTGGTATCAATACCACTCGTATCGGTTATAGTTACTAATGCTGGAAGATGGTATAAATTTGCATTTGATAATGTATTTGGTATCGGAATAAAGCTGAATTGAGGGCCAGAAACATCAACTGCATTTTCATATGCTCCTGGTGTTGTATTTACTAGGGACCTGGTGACACCTAAAATATCTTTCGAGAACATTGCAATTGGTACACCTTTACCAATTGCTGGAGAACCTGGTAATAGTACCGGTCTCATGCTCGAATTAATTTTTGGATCCAGCAAACCAAAACTTGACTGATCGAACGCAGAACTGTTTGCAGTTTTCCAAAGAGCTAGAGTAGGATAATTCACAGCGTTTATACTCCCTACATAATTTTGTGATCCTTTAACATATATATAATTATTATCGATGTCGAAAGTAGAGGAAGGGGTATTCATAAAATATCCATAATTAAATCCTGTACCGGATCTAGTTACATATATAAGATTGTTCTTAATAGTAATGTCCTCAGCATGATTAGTTTGATAAAAAGCATAGGCATTACTCCCAACAGCAAGTGTATCATCCAAAATAATAGTATTGTAAACACAGTTTACTTTGCTGGAGCCAACATTATAAATCCCATACTGTGTACTTTGTGTATTGGAATAATCATAAATAAGATTATTGTAAATCTGAACACCAAAATCGGAAGATCCATTACAATTTTCCAAGTAAATCCCGATAACAGAGGTAAATGCCAGGCTTGACTTAGTG
>CALRIM020000103.1:0-11370 GCA_943360385.1 Rhizobium sp. Q54
TCCATACAGATTCTTCTGGATCATAATCGTTTCTCTTTTCGTATAAATCAACCCAAACATTATTACTGTATTTTATTAAATCTTTTTCTGTTGTTGTTATCAGTTCATGTTTATTATTAATATTCATAAATTTCCCATAATAAAAACTGAACTGTACCTGCAGATTAGGAACATTATATAAATACGTACCATTTATATTATAAATACTAGCAATGGTGCCATTTAGAATAAGTATGTTCCCATCAGCAGTATATTTTATTTCTTTATGACCGTCTGTTGGTAAACCAAAGTTCGGAAAGGGTATAAATAAAGTTACTGGTTCGTTTGGAAGGTTGCAGTTCATTTTGTAAATCCCAATGTTTTTTACTGCGAAATAAATATTCTTAGATTCATCAACATCAACATCTATTATGTAATTATTTAAAGTGTCAGTTATACCTAATTGGCTCTCGGAAATATACTTTTTTGTAATTCCATTGGTATCAATGATCTGGAAGATATTATCGGTACTATTTCCCAATAGTAGTGTGTTATCATCAATATACTTTAATAGATTATATTGTTTGTTTATAATGGGTATTTTTTTATAAGAATTATCTCTAAAGTAAAGAATGTACCCAATTTTATAACACAAAAAATAAGCATTACTTGCATCAAAATTAGTTGTAGTTAGGTCAGTTTCTAAAGAATAAATATTTGTTTCATTTACATCAGCAGGTTTTATTTCATCGAATGAATTGTCGTTTTTGTAATGTCTAATATAAACCCCTTTATCTTTATAATAAAAACAAAACCAAGCTTGATTATTCCTAGAAGTAAGGCCTCTTTTAACGCCGTAATTTTTTATTGTATCAAGTAGTTCAACAAATGAGCCATCAGAATTATTAATTTTATAAACATTTCCACCATCAATCGCCCAAGTATAATTTCCATGTGTACTTAAATTGGAGTAATAATGAGGATAACATACCTCCCAATTATTTTGTGCCGAAACTGTTATGGTAATGAATAAGAAATAGATGAGTAATAATTGTTTTTTCATTGGTGAATTTGGTTATTATGAAATTAGGTTAATAAGAAAATCTGTTATGAGAGTGTAATTATAGTAAGTTATCCTTAGAACTGAAAGCAATAAAGTATTCTCAATAACTCAATTACCCATTAACTTACTAACTTGTCTAGCTATAAGATTGATTGTCTACAGATTGTGTCAAATCCAGCAATTTTTCCTATTTTTGCAGCAAATTATAGTTTTTTAATGAGAATATTGAAATTCGGAGGCACCTCGGTAGGTAGTCCTGAGCGTATAAGGAGATTAATGGACATTATTCGTCCATCGGAGAGACAGATTGTGGTGTTATCGGCAGTGTCGGGTACAACCAATCAATTGGTAGCTATTGCAAATGCATTGTATGAGAAGAAACACGAAGAAGCAAATGCTTTAATTGACATCCTTGAAGCGAAGTACATCGATTTCATTAAAGATCTTTTTCCTGAACAAGCATATCTAAAAAAGGGGAGTATTTTAGTTACCGAACATTTCAATGCAATAAGAGCATTTACACAAGATTTGTTTACGGTGTACGAAGAACGAATAATTTTATCGAAGGGTGAATTAATTTCTACGGCTTTGTTTTCTTATTACCTGGAGCAAATTGGAATTCAAAATGTGTTGCTACCTGCTTTAGATTTTATGCGTTTAGATGAACACTCGGAACCTAATATTCCTTACACCACAGAACATTTAATGCCTTTAGTAGATGCTCATCCAAACATCAATATTTTTATAACACAAGGGTATATTTGTAGAAATAATTTTGGTGAGGTTGATAATTTAAAACGTGGTGGTAGTGATTATACAGCATCCTTGATTGGTGCAGCGATATTGGCGGAGGAAGTACAAATCTGGACAGACATAGACGGGATGCATAATAACGATCCTCGTATTGTTTCGGGTACTAAACCAATTCGTAATTTAAGTTTTAATGAAGCGGCTGAGTTAGCTTATTTTGGTGCAAAAATTTTACATCCTCAAAGTGTTTTCCCTGCTCAAAAATATAATATCCCAGTTCGTTTATTAAATACCATGGAGCCTAATGCTCCCGGAACCTTAATATCTTCTATGGTTTCGGAGGCAGGTATAAAATCTATTGCTGCAAAAGATGGAATTACAGCCCTTAAAATTCAATCGTCGAGAATGCTTTTAGCATATGGTTTTTTACGTCGCGTGTTCGAAATTTTCGAACGCTATAAAACGCCTATCGATATGATTACTACTTCCGAAGTGGCCGTTTCTTTAACCATAGACGATGACCAATTTTTAAATGAAATTATAGAAGAACTTAACCATTTTGGTAAGGTGGAGGTAGATAAAGACCAAAGCATTATTTGTATTGTAGGTGATTTTCTTGCAAGCAAATCAGGCTATGCAGCTAAAGTGATGGACTCCTTAAAAGAAATTCCAATTCGTATGATTTCCTATGGAGGATCTGCCAATAATATTTCAGTATTAGTAAATACATCTGTTAAAAACGATGCCTTAAAAGCATTGCATAAAGGGATATTCGAATAATATGGAGCTTACAAAGATTAAAAATATGCAAACTCCATTTTATTATTATAACATGGATTTGCTCGATCAAACATTGAAATCGTGTATCGATGAAGCAAGGAAATATAACTTCCATGTGCATTATGCTCTTAAAGCAAATGCAAATCCAGAAATTCTTAAAAGCATTGTAAACAATGGCTTTGGAGCGGATTGTGTTTCTGGTAATGAAGTAATTCGTGCCATAGAAAATGGATTCACAAAAGAGCAAGTGGTTTTTGCTGGAGTAGGAAAGTCGGATCAGGAAATTAACGATGCATTGGATGCAAATATTTTTTGTTTCAATGTAGAGTCGAAACAGGAATTAGAAGTGCTAAATGAATTAGCAGAGGCGAAAAATAAAATAGCGTCTATTGCATTGCGTATTAATCCAAATGTTAATGCCCATACGCACCATTACATTACTACTGGGTTAGAAGAAAATAAATTTGGAATCAACCATTGGGAATTGGAAGAGGTTATTAAGTTATTGGGTGAATATAAAAACTTGAAATTAGTTGGTTTGCATTTTCACATCGGTTCTCAGATAACCGATTTAGGAGTATTTAAAAGTCTGTGTTTAAAAGTAAATGAATTTGTAAGTTGGTTCGAAGAACGTAAGCAAAGCATCCGCATTATCAATGTAGGCGGAGGTTTGGGAATCGATTATGTAAACCCAGATGAGCATGCTATTCCAGATTTTGCATCGTACTTCAAACTATTTCATCAATTTTTAGAAGTTAAAAGTCACCAAGAAGTGCACTTTGAATTAGGTAGAGCATTAGTTGCACAATGCGGTACACTTATCTCCAAAGTATTATATATAAAGGAAGGTTTGCAAACCAATTTTGCCATACTCGATGCAGGAATGACGGAGTTACTTCGTCCAGCATTGTACCAAGCATATCATAAAATAGAAAATATAAGCAATACAAATACTACCGAAAAGAAAAAGTACGATGTAGTTGGACCTATTTGCGAATCATCAGATTGTTTCGGAAAAGCAGTAGAGCTTCCAATTACCAAGCGAGGCGATTACATTGCCATTCGCAGTGCTGGAGCTTATGGAGAAGTGATGCGGTCGGGGTATAATTTACGGGAAGCGCAGGACTCGTTGTTCGTAACTCGTAGTTTGTAATTCGAGCCCCTCAACTTTAACTTCGCACGCTACCCACCTGTCGGCTGACTGGGCTCAGGGACCGTACTTAGGGTAGACTCAAATTACTCAATTGAGTTGATTGGAATTGGCACATTGGCATATTGTTCAAATTGGCACATTGTCCAAATTGTCTAAATTAGTCTTTAATTAACTTCTTCGTTAGTCGACCATCCTCAGTTATAGTCTCAACCACATAAACACCCTTCTCCAAATCGATATCTTCCACTAAAATATTCGATGTTTTCTCGTATGTATTGGTATACACCTTTTGCCCAAGCGTATTGTAAATACAAAGATTTACAACAGACTGTTCCTTATCAAACGAAATATAAAACTGATTGATAAATGGGTTAGGGTAGATATTGAATTTTTCTGCATTAATGTTATCAACTCCTAATGGAATGGTTGGATTAAATCGGTGTACATAAGAACCTGGAGGAGATTTAAATGATCTACCAGTAATAATTACATTTCCATTTTCTACTGAGAATTTTGTTAATTCAACAGAAATAGTAGGAATGTATTGTATCGTTTTTATTTTGAAATTTTTATCAACGGTAGTAATTCTTTTAGAATCACGATCAACATAATAACAGAATTCACCATCTTTTGCAAAAAACTCCATGTATTCATTAATACCATCACTTAATTTGAGTGAGTCGATTTTGATAATATTTAAATTTTTATCAAAGGTGCATTTGAATCTTAAATTATTAATATTTAAGAAAGAATTCTGACCATAAACAACTATGTTTTCTCCTTCAAATTCAATATAATCGCCATAAGTTATTGTATTGAAATGAATATCATTTATATTAAGTAATGTAGATTCGTTTTTTCTTTTTGAAGTAATAATATTTCCGTTGGTATTTAAATAGGCAATTGTTTGGTGAAGGGTATACACAGTATCGTTAGTTTCAATTGCATCAATACCGTAAATACCTGGATCATTAAAATTAAATGTCGAATTGTAGTTTAGGATTTTACCCGCAGAGTCGATGAAAAGGTAAGAACTTGGATTAGCTCCATTTTGATAAAATTTGCCAACTATTGCAAATTTGTTTCTGTTTATCTTTTTAACATTTGAAACTGTACAACTAAAATACCCTGCATACTTAAACCATTGTATATTTAAATCAGTGTCTATTTTACATATGAATAATATAGAACTACTTTGCTCAATTAAGAAAACAAATATGCAGGTATCATTTATGTTAGTAAGGTTTACCACGTTGTATTTGTAATTATTTGGTAAAAATTGGGTTTTAATGATATCCCCATTCTTGTTCAGTTTTATAAGTTTAGAATTATGTTTTGATGTTGAATCTTCCTCGATTGAAACAATTGTTTTTTCACCAATTGCAATTCCTGCAGAAGCATATTCACGATAATTCATCGGTGCAGTTTGGTAAGTCCTCTCAAAACTCTGACTATTTACTTCTGAAAAAAAGAATAAAAAGAGTAGTAGATTTATGTATTTCATATCATAGATGTATATTTAAATATACTAATTTTTAAACATTTAGTATATTTGTATGTTTAAACATGTAATCACGAGCACACGAACAACGAGCACACGAATCATGAATCGAATCAAGTTCATCCAATCCTTACTACTTTTACCTTTTGCAGCTAGCGCCATGACATTAAAAGACTTATCCAAAATATCAGAAAGTTTCGAGCCTTCACCACTAATGCCAGTATTATTTCTTGGTCATGGTAGTCCCATGAATGCTATAGAAGACAATGCTTTTTCGCGTGAGTGGAAAAAATTAGGGCAAACTTTACCAAAACCGAATGCTATTGTTTGCGTAAGTGCACATTGGGAAACGCCCGGAACATTTGTAACTGCTATGCCAAAACCTAAGACTATTCACGATTTTGGTGGATTCCCGAAGGAACTTTTTGCAGTGGAGTACCCAGCGCCAGGGTCGGTTAGTATTGCAGAAGAAACGAAGAAAGCAATTACCATGACGACTGTTGGGTTGGATCATGAGTGGGGATTAGATCATGGATGTTGGTCGGTAATTATGCATATGTACCCAAAAGCAGATATTCCAATTATTCAGTTGAGTTTAGATTACAGAAAAGATGCAGCCTACCATTACGAAATAGGTAAACAATTACAAGCCTTGCGCAAAAAAGGAGTGATGATAATTGGTTCTGGCAACATGGTGCACAACCTAGGAATTATGGATTGGAGAAATGCAGATGGTGGATATGAGTGGGCTGTAAAAGCAAACGATACGTTTAAAAATCTAATCTCTAATAATGACCATCAAGCCTTAATAAATTACTCGAAACTTGGTAAAGAAGTTCAATTATCTATTCCAAGTCCAGAACATTATTTACCATTGCTATATATCCTTGCTCTTAAAAACGAAAAAGAAAAGGTTACGTATTTTAATGATCAAGAAGTGTATGGCTCCCTGAGTATGACTTCGCTATTAATAAATTAGCCAATGTGCCAATTAGCCAATACGATTAAAATCATTGGCATATTGGCACATTGGCTAATTGGAATATTATTTAAAAGCATTCAACCCCGTAACATCCATCCCTGTAATTAACAAGTGGATATCATGAGTACCTTCGTAAGTCACAACAGATTCTAAGTTCATCATGTGGCGCATAATAGGGTATTCGCCTGTGATGCCCATTCCGCCTAGCATTTGACGAGCTTCGCGAGCAGTATTTAATGCAACTTCTACAGAGTTACGTTTTGCCATTGAGATTTGTGCTGCAGTAGCACGGTCTTCTGATTTTAAAACTCCTAATCTCCAATTTAATAATTGTCCTTTAGTAATTTCGGTAATCATTTCGGCTAATTTTTTTTGTTGCAATTGGAAGCCACCAATAGGTCTATCAAATTGTACGCGTTCTTTAGAATAACGCAATGCTGTATCATAACAATCCATTGCAGCACCCATTGCACCCCAAGCAATACCATAACGAGCTTGGTTCAAACATCCCAACGGACCTTTTAATCCTTCTACATTTGGTAAAATATTTTCTTTCGGAACGCGAACATTATCAAATACTAATTCGCCTGTTGCCGAAGCACGAAGCGACCATTTGTTATGTGTTTCTGGAGTAGTAAAACCTTCCATTCCACGCTCCACAATAATTCCTTTTATTTTTCCTTCTTCATTCTTCGCCCACACTACTGCAATGTCTGCAAATGGAGCATTAGAAATCCACATTTTAGCGCCATTTAAAATAACATGGTCGCCATCTTCTTTGAAGTTGGTTAACATTCCACTTGGATTAGATCCGTGGTTAGGTTCTGTTAATCCAAAGCAACCCATGAATTCGCCTGTTGCTAATTTTGGTAAATATTTATTTCGTTGAGCTTCCGAACCGTAAGCATATATTGGCCACATTACTAAAGAACCTTGAACAGATGCTGTAGAACGAATTCCCGAATCACCTCTTTCAACTTCTTGCATAATTAATCCGTACGAAATATAATCTAATCCGCCGCCACCGTATTGTACAGGAATTGTTGGACCGAATGCGCCAATTTCTCCCAAGCCTTTTATAAGGTGTTTAGGGAATTCTGCACGTTGAGCATAATCTTCAATAATCGGACTAACCTCTTTCTTTACCCAATCGCGTACCGAATTGCGAACTAATTTGTGTTCTTCTGTTAATAACTCATCAATTAAATAATAATCTGGAGCTTCAAAAAGATCTGTTTTAGCCATTGCTATTATATATATTTGTTAAATTGTTGCAAAGGTAAGAAAAAACTCAAAAGGGCTTTAAAATGTATAAAATCTCTTTAAATAATTTAGAATTTTATTCTTTTCATGGGTATTATCAGGAAGAAAATCTAATAGGAAATACTTTCATGGTAAATATCATTGTGGAAATTAACGATGAAGGGTTAACGATGAACGATTCTGAATTGGAATTGTCGGTTGATTATGTAACCTTATTTCATATTGCGAAAGAAGAAATGGCTATTCCTCGGAAATTATTAGAAACGGTTGTGAAATCTATTCACGATAGAATAAAATTATTAAACGCCAATATTCATTCCATAGAAGTATCCTTAACTAAAAATCATGTTCCTGTAGATGGGATGGTTGGGGATGCTACGGTAACCTATAAATCTAATTAACAATTAACAATTACAATTAACAATTAACAATTAACAATTACAATTAACAATTACAATTAACAATTACAATTTTCTATTTTCTTTTTTCGATATGTCATTTACCAAGATAACTCAACCTCACTTAACATATTTCAACTCGATCTTAAGCAAAGACCAAGTGCTCTTCGCTGAAGAAGACATGTTAGATTATTCACACGACGAAACAGAAGATTACATATTTATTCCAGAGGTCGTATTAATTCCATCGAATACGAATGAAGTTTCGTTGATTATGAAATATTGCAATGAGCATTTAATTCCAGTTACGCCTCGTGCTGGTGGAACGGGTTTAAGTGGTGGTGCCTTGGCTGTGCATGGTGGAGTAATTATGAGCATGGAAAAATTCAATAAAATTATTGATGTTGACACTCGTAATTTACAATCGACTGTAGAGCCTGGTGTAATTACACAAGTTTTTATGGATGCCATTGCTGAGCATGGATTAATGTATCCAGTAGATCCATCGAGTAAAGGATCGTGTATGTTGGGAGGAAATTTAGCAGAATCGAGTGGTGGCCCAAGGGCAGTAAAATATGGTACTGTAAGAGATTATGTGTTGAATATAGAAATGGTTTTACCAGATGGTGAAATTATTTGGACAGGCGCGAATACCTTGAAATATGCTTCTGGATATAATCTTACTCAACTGATGATTGGTTCGGAGGGAACGCTTGGAGTAATTACTAAAATTGTGTTCAAATTAATTCCATCACCTAAACATAACTTGCTTTTATTGGCATCTTTTTACGAATCAGAAAACGCATGTGATGCAGTATCGGCGATCTTTCAAGCAGGTATCAATCCTTCTGCCTTAGAATTTATGGAGAAAGATGGAGTGGATTGGGTAGTAAAATATGAACACATTTCTTTCAATCAAAAAGAGAATATAAAAGCCTATTTATTAATTGAGGTTGATGGTACAGATTTGGATGTGATGTACAAAGAATGTGAAGCAATTACAGAAGTTTTATATCAATATAAAGTAGAAGAAGTATTATTTGCCGATTCTGCTGTACAAAAAGAAGAGTGGTGGAGAATGCGTAGAAATATGGCTCATTCTGTAAAAGCGCATTCTATATATAAGGAAGAGGATACGGTAGTGCCACGAGCTGAACTTGCAAAACTGTTAGCGGGCGTAAAAGAAATTGGCGCTAAATATGGATTTCAATCGGTTTGTTACGGACATGCTGGCGATGGAAATTTACACATCAATATTATTAAGGCAGGTATGAGTGATGAAGATTGGAATACCAAACTCAAAGATGGTATAAAGGAAATTTTTCAACTTACTGCTTATTTAAATGGAACCATTTCTGGTGAGCACGGAATTGGTTATGTACAAAAAGAATATATGTCGATTAAATATGCGCCTAAAAATTTAGAATTAATGAGGGGAATTAAAAAGGTGTTCGACCCTAACGGGATATTAAATCCTGGCAAAATATTCTAAAATCCACAAAACTCTGCTAAAATTTCAGGTCTTTTTGCTCAATTAGCGACACTTTGACGTGTTTTTCTGTTGTTTTGGGCTTTGGTATTTCTATTGATATACATGTGCCAAAGAACAAAATTTAAAAGGAGAACAAAAAAATGAATTTCGTAAAATTTAAAAACAACGGACAATTAACAAATAATATGTTGGATAAAATGTTTAATCCAGCGTTCAACGATTTTTTTGCACCACACGGAGCAGATTCATCAGCAACATTACCAGCGGTAAATATTTCTGAAAACGATACACAGTTTCAGATTGAATTAGCTGCACCAGGTTTAAGCAAAGAAGCTTTTCAAATTAAAATTGAGAAAGATGTATTAAGTATATCTACTCAAAAGAAAACGGAAGAAGTACAAGAAGGAACCAATTACACACGTAAGGAATTTACGTTTCATTCTTTCAAACGTTCGTTTAATTTACCAGAAATTGCCGATCAAGAAAATGTTTCAGCAGAATACAAAGAAGGAATTTTATACGTTACTATCTTGAAACAAAAAGAAGCGATTCCTCAAGTAAAGGAAATTAAAATATCATAATAGGTTAGTTTAGGTTAGGTGAGCGGCGTGTTTCAGAAATGGACGCGCCGTTTTTTTGTAGATATGAGATGTCGGATATGAGATGTGAGATATGAGATATGAGATTAGAATTTAACTAATAGGAATTGGAATTATGATTAATCCGCTTTAAATTCACAGCTCACAATTGTTATATATGAAAAAGTACGTTATTGTTATTACCCTACTTATTGGTTGTTTATTTTCTGAGAACACATTTTCACAAAAAGGTTTTTCTTGGAATCGTGTTGTATTTGGTGGAAACTTCGGTGCAGGATTTTCTTCTTCACAGACTGCAGTTGCAATTTCTCCAACAATAGGATATCGAGTAACAGAGAAACTTACTATAGGTACAGGAGTAATTTATCAATACAACAGATACAAATTTGTTGGATACGATTTTAAGTTTAGTAATTATGGCGCCAAATTATTTGGAACCTATCAATTAAATGACTTTTTAGTTTTGCATTCTGAATATGAGTCGTTGAATTTAGAATACATAAAGTACAATTCTGCCGGAATACCCGACGGAACCAACCGTAGAAGCATTGGAAGTTTATTTGTTGGCGGGGGTTACAGACAATACATATCTTCTAATTCTGTAATAGATTTAATGGTACTTTATAATCTTACCGAAACACCATACACTCCCTATAATAATCCAATGATTCGTGTTGGATTTGGATTTGGATTGTAAAAATTACGATCGCATATTGATGAATTGTAGTGCTTGATCATACGTTTCACCACGCAATAATTGTATCACCGATTGGAGGTCGTCTATCTTTTTTCCAGTCACTCTTACCTGATCATTCTGAATTTGGACCTCAACTTTGAGCTTTGAGTCTTTTATTTTTTTAATTATTTGCTTCGCTAATTCCTTGTCAATTCCTTCTTTTATTTTCACTTCTTTGCGTAGCATATTTCCTGATGCAACATGCTCTTTTCCGAAGTCGAAACACTTCGGATCAATCTGCTGTTTCATCGATCGCGTGATGATGGCATCCTCTATAGACCTAATGCGCATCTCGTTTTCCGTGAGTATGTGAATTTGATTTAATTTTTTATCGTACTCAATTTCGGTCTTCGATCCGTTGAAATCATAACGATTAATAATTTCCTTTTTTGCGTTGTTAATTGCGTTGTCTAGTAGTTGTAAATCTACTTTGCTGACGATGTCGAATGTTGGCATGTTAATAACTTTTTTTTAAAGTTTATTTTTTAAATAAATAATTTTAAATTTGTAAAAGAATTTGAGTTGAATCAAAAAAAACATTTCAACACATTTTCAACAATAGGTTCTTTGACAAAATTTATGTGATGATACGGAAAATCTTCGGACGACCAATTCATAATATTATCGATGCGACATCGACAAGGTAAAAGATAAATCATCAAAAAACCAAAAAT
>CALRIM020000104.1:0-11235 GCA_943360385.1 Rhizobium sp. Q54
TCCTAAATAATGCTATTTTTACTTTGTGAACTTTGCGTTTACCTTTGCGTCTTGGCATGAAATTTTTCTCGCAAAGTCGCAGAGACACGCTAAGTACGCAAAGCTGATATCAGTATGAAAAAAATAGTATGTCTTTTAATTCTACTTCAATCTACTATCGTATTTGCCGATAACACAGAGGCCTACATTAAAAAGTATCGCAAAATTGCCATTAAAGAAATGCGTAGGTATGGTGTACCAGCAAGCATTACATTGGCTCAAGGTATATTAGAATCAGGAAGCGGGAATAGTCGGTTGGCAAAAAAAGGAAGAAATCATTTTGGAATAAAATGCACTTCCGATTGGCATGGTAGAACTATCCGAGAAGACGATGATAAGAAAGATGAATGTTTTAGGAAATATAGAAAAGCTAAACATTCTTATCGCGATCATTCTGAATTTATAGCAACCAAAAAACGCTATGAGTTTTTATTTGAATTAGATAAACGTGATTATAAAGCTTGGGCAGCTGGTCTCAAAAAGGCTGGTTACGCAACTAATCCAAACTACCCTTCCTTACTTATCAATCTTATTGAAAAATACGATTTAGAAAAATACGATAAACGTGGAGCTAGGAGAATGATTAGAAGAGAAGAAAGGAATACGGAAGATCAGAAGGACAAAAATTCAGAAGATCAGAAGGGCGGTAATGCCAAATATCATCTTGTAGAATCTGGGGATACTATGTATTCTATCGCAAAGAAATATAAAAAGAGCGTTGATGAAATTAAAGCACTGAATAAAAAAACATCTACTGATATTTACTTAGGAGAAAAAATTAGAGTAGAATAATTATTTATATAAACTTTTCGATTCTATAAAATCCAACACATTATCAGGCAAAAAATATCGAATATCTTTTTTCTCTTTAATGGAGTTCCGAATAAAGGTTGATGATATTTCCATTATCGGAGTGTTTGTTATAGTTACGTTTGGATGATTTGAAAACTCTGAAATAACTTCCTTCGGTCTTGGGTACACTATTATTTTATAGTCTCTTAGAATCACCTCATAATTTTTCCACTTTTTTAAAGTATTCAAATTATCGGCTCCCATTATTACGCTAAACTCGTGTTCTGGATATTTTTCTTTTAAATAAATTAACGTATCGATTGTATAGGAAGGCTTTGGTAAATGCAATTCTATATCCGACACTTGTACTCTTGGGTCGTCGTTGAATGCAAGCTTACACATCTCTAAGCGATCGTAAGTATTAATTAAAACCTGTTTTTCTTTTAACGGATTTTGTGGAGATACAACTACCCAAACTTTATCTAAATAAGTATGGTTTGCCATGTAGTTGGCAATAATCATATGTCCTATGTGTATAGGATTAAAGGATCCAAAGAATAATCCAATTCTCATTTCTTAAGAAATTCTTCCACAAGTTTTTCAGCCTCTTCGCAGGCTAATGATAAATCATTGTTTGCTAAAATTACATCAAATTTATCTGCATAAGTCATTTCTTTAGAGGCTTTAGCAATACGTTCCTGCAGTTTCTCTTCCGAATCTGTTCCTCTACCCCTAAGTCGTTCAATTAAAATATCTAATGATGGTGCTTTTACATATACAGCCAATGCATTTTCTTCGAATTTTTTCTTTAATCTTAATCCTCCTTCTACATCCAAATCGAAAATTACATGCTTTCCCTCCGACCAAATTCTATCTATTTCTGAGCGAAGAGTTCCATAAAATGTTCCAGAGTACACCTCTTCAAACTCAATGAATTCGTGCTTTGCCACTTTATGTAAAAAACTTTCTTTACTAATAAAATAATAATCTTTCCCATCGACCTCTTCACCACGTGAGGCACGTGTAGTTGCCGAAACAGAAAACTGTATACTCGGAAATTTTTTTAATATGTGTTGAACAATCGTCGTTTTACCAGCACCCGATGGAGCAGAAAAGATGATTAGTTTACCTTGATTTTTCATTTTAATAATTACTAATTAGCTAATTAACCAAATGGCTACTTGCTTATATAATGTTCAACAATTGCTCTTTCACTTTCTCCAACTCATCTTTCATTCCTACTACTATTTTTTGAATGTTTGCATCATTTGCCTTTGAGCCCATTGTGTTTATTTCTCTACCTATTTCTTGAGAGATAAATCCAAGTTTTTTCCCATTGGCTTCTTTTTCTTTCATTACCTGAAAGAAATAATCGCAATGACTTTTCAAACGAATTTTCTCTTCTGTGATATCATATTTCTCAATGAAGTATATAAGCTCTTGCTCGAGTCTGTTTTTATCAATGTTTTCTGGACTTATAGCCTCTTTTAATATTGATTCTAACTTTTCTTTTATTGCAGGAACTCTATTCGATTCGTATTTTTCTACTTCTGGAATTGCCTCTAAAATAAGCTCAACTCTTTTATGTAAATCTAATCCCAGTGTTTTTCCTTCGTCGTTTCTAAACTGATTGAAGTTTTCTATGGCTTGTATAAAGGTTGAATAAATTATCTTCCATTCTTCTTCGTCTGTACTTTGTTCTTGTACCGACCATACATCTTGAATAGATAATGTTTGTTGAAATAAATTTGTTTTATCTACACCAAGTTCATCTGCTAATTCATTTAGCTGTTTGAAATATGAATGAAATTTATCCTTATTTAATAGTGATGAATCTTGTTTTTCACTATTTTCTATACTTATGTTTACATTAGCTTTACCTCGTTCGATAGCTTTAGTAGCTTCATTTCTAATGATGCTTTCTTTTTCCGAGTAACTTCTAGGTATTTTTACATTAAGCTCCAAAAATTTAGAATTTAATGAACGAATTTCTACCGTAATTTTCTTTTGTAGATAATCTGTACTAGCAAGACCATAACCGGTCATCGATTTCAACATAATTTATAATTAGTTGACAAAGATAGGAATAATAATAGAAATTAATCTTTACGCCTTAGCAATGGAAGGGTAGACGGCAAGCTTACCAAATAAACACCCAAAAAGATTAACAAACCAAAGCTAATTTTCTGCCATGTTAATTCGTCTTTACCTAAAATAATTGCAATTATGGAGGCTAGTATAGGTTGAAGGTAAATATATGCTCCAACCAACGATGAATTTGCATGTCGTAATGCCCATCCATTTAATAGATAAGTTAAAAAAGTAGCTCCTACAATTAAGAACGTAATACTATACCAAATATGCGATGGTATTACTACCCAATTTACTTGTTTTAATTCTGGAATAGAAAAAGGTAGAATTAAAATTCCTCCAAAAAGGAATGTCCATTTTATAACCGTTATTGGATTGTATTTATGCAAAAGTGGTTTCGCAATAATTAAATAATATGCATAAATAATTGCATTAAGGATTACCATTATATCTCCGCTTAATGTTGCAGATGAAAAAGATAATTTTGGACCAACTAATAATAATAAAGCACCTGTTACACCTAACATTAGCCCAACTATTTTTATAAGTGTTGCCTTTTCTTTCAATATAAAAAATGAAAACAAACCAACAAAGAGTGGAGTTGTTACCATTAAAATTGCGCCGTTAATTGGGGTAGTAATAGATAGTCCTTTAAAAAATAAAAGCATGTTTGCAGCTACGCCAAACACTGCACACTTCAACAATTCTAAGTAATCTTTTTTATCGCTTATTTTTTCTCTAACAAATACCGTGTGTGTAAACCACAATAAAACAATGGCTCCCCAAACACGTATCCCAATTAATCCCATTGGTTTTATATAAGCGGGCATTACTTCTTTTGCAATACTAAAAGTAGCTGCATAAATAAGCGACACTAAAAACAGGGCAATATGAACTCGAAAAACTTTTGGCATTTAAAACTAATTTTGATGTTGCAGAATCATTTCTTCCATCAATTTATACACTCTTAATTTAAGAGTTTCTAACTCCTCAATTTTATATTCGCTTACATCAATTGGATCTGCAAATATTATATCTATAACTCCAGGTTTAACGGTAAGAGGATTATTTCGGGGCATTAATTTTCTGGCATTAATAATTACAAATGGAGCAATAGGGGTATTTGTTTCAATAGCTATTCTAAAAGCACCATCGTAAAAATCTTTTAAAACATGAGGTGTTCTATTCATGGTACCTTCAGGAAAAATTAAAGTTGAAATTCCATTCTGCAACACCACTTTTAATTTTTCTACACTTTCTGTTCTACTTTCCTTAGTACTTCTATCCACCATTACCACAACTCTTCTGTATATAAAACCAAAAATTGGGACTTTTGACATTTCTATTTTACCCAATGGTTTAAAGGCAGTTGGGGTTGCATATACTACAGCTGTTGCATCTAAATAAGAACCATGATTTGCAACATATATATATGGTTTACGCTTATCAATTTTTTCTGCTCCGCTTACTCTATAAAAAAACAAGGATAAGGTGGAGAATAAAAAAGCCCAGCATCTCAAAAAGAAAAAGGGTACTGTTGAACCAAGTTTTTTCGGGAGGAAAGTAGCGATTATAATAAATGGCAAGAAAAATAACATTACTGCAAAAAACACAATAAGTCCATAGGCCAAATATAATGCACCTAATAATTTTCTCATACGAGAATGTTTAGTGCTAAGCATGCTTTTTCTGCAGCATTCTTCTCGGCATTTTTCTTACTAAAGTCTTGTCCAATACCCATCTCTTCGCCGTTTATAGTTACACGAACGGTAAATAAGCGCGATTGTCCATGACTTTTTTCATCTAACAATTCAAACACCGTTTCTTTTCCTTCTCTCTGCGACCATTCCAATAATCTGCTTTTGAAATTAGATTCTGTTTGTTCTAAATGATCTATATCTACGTGAGGAATTAAAATTCTATTGATTATAAAATGACGAGTAAATTCATAGCCTCTATCTAGATAAATAGCACCAATAAGTGCTTCAAAAGCATCGCCAAATAAAGAAGAATTTTTATTTCCCTGATTATTTAATTTTGCATCGTAATCAATCATATCACCAATTCCCATTTTTTTAGAGAGTTGATTTAAATGGGATCTATTTACCATTTTCGAACGCATTTCTGTAAGAAAGCCTTCATCTTTATAAGGAAATTTTTTAAAAAGCACTTCGGCTACAACTGAGCCCAAAATTGCATCTCCAAGAAATTCTAATCGTTCGTTACTATTTTTCACACCCTTTTTATGCGTATCTATAGCCATCGATTTATGTCTAAGTGCTAAACGATACAAAGAGTAATTTCCTGGAATAAATCCCAAGATATTACGCAAAGCTCTTAAGTCTTTTTTGTGAGGGGAAGTGAAGAGTTTTAAAAAACCAACTGGCATACGCAAAAATTAACACCTAATACTGAAATTTGCATCATAAAAAAATATTATATGTTTTTCAAATAGGATAATTATTCTGCTTTTTTGAAAATAACAGATGCATTATGTCCACCAAAACCGAACGTATTACTTAGCGCAGCACGAACTTCACGTTTTTGAGCTTTGTTAAAAGTTAAATTCAAACGTGGATCGAATTGAGGATCGTCTGTAAAATGATTAATTGTTGGAGGAATGATATTATTTTGGACAGAAAGTATTGAAACAATTGCTTCAAGTGCTCCTGCTGCTCCCAACAAGTGACCAGTCATAGACTTAGTAGAACTGATATTTAAATTATAGGCATGCTCACCAAAACAAGAAATAATTGCTTTCGTTTCACTGATATCTCCAAGAGGAGTAGATGTACCATGAACATTGATATAATCAAGATCTTCTGGAACCATCCCAGCATCGCGCATCGCGTTTTTCATTACGTTTTTAGCGCCTAATCCTTCAGGATGTGGAGCAGTGATGTGATTAGCATCTGCTGATAAACCACCACCCGCAAGTTCGGCATAAATTTTTGCACCTCTGCGTTTTGCATGTTCATACTCTTCTAAAATTAGAGTTGCGGCACCTTCACCTAAAACAAATCCTTCACGATCTAAATCGAACGGACGAGAAGCTGTTTTTGGAGAATCGTTTCGCGTAGAAAGAGCATGCATTGCATTAAATCCACCTACTGCTGCTTCATTCACACTTGCCTCAGAACCACCAGCAATAATCATGTCGGCCATTCCTAAACGTATGTAATTAAACCCATCAATAATGGCGTTCGTAGAAGATGCACAGGCCGAAACCGTTGCAAAATTTGGTCCTCTTAATCCATATTTAATTGAAATATGCCCTGGAGCAATATCAATAATCATTTTGGGAATAAAGAAAGGGTTAAAACGAGGAGTCCCATCGCCTGCATTGAAGTTTGTTACTTCATCTATAAAAGTGCGCAATCCACCAATTCCTGAACCCCATATCACTCCCGCACGGTCGCGATCTAACGTATCGAAATCAATGTTTGCATCTTTTACGGCCTCATCTGTAGATGCCAATGCATAATGTACGAACGGGTCTAGCTTACGAGCTTCCTTCTTATCAAGATAGTTTTCTATCTGAAAGTTCTTTACCTCGCAAGCAAATTGTGTCTTGAACTTAGAAGCATCAAAATGAGTAATAATATCAGAGCCACTGACCCCATCCACTAAATTCTTCCAAAATTCAGGAACAGAATTCCCCAGTGGAGTCAGTGCTCCAATACCTGTAACTACTACTCTTTTTAATTCCATAAGGTTGTTAAGAGAATTGATTACTTAACGTTCTTTTCTAAATAAGATACCGCTTGTCCTACCGTTCCAATAGTTTCTGCTTGCTCATCTGGAATAGCGATGTTAAATTCTTTTTCAAATTCCATGATTAATTCAACTGTATCCAGTGAATCAGCACCTAAGTCGTTGGTAAAGCTTGCTTCTGGCGTTACTTCACTTTCGTCAACACCCAACTTCTCTACAATAATTGCTTTTACTCTTGATGCAATATCTGACATAATTTTAATATTTAGGTTTTTAATAATTCAGTGCAAAGAAAAAGATATTATAACAAATTACAAAAATTTTATTTTTTGTTGATATAAATAGCCCTCTCGGCACTTTTTCTAGCTCAATAGTAGTCTTTTTTATTAATTTTGACAAATAAATTTAATCCTTTGTCAAAGAAAATTCTCCGAGTCGACTATAATTTTGAGATATCTGTAATAGGTATCAGCTCCTCTGCAAGAGATTATCGCCTTTGCTGGTTCATTAACAATGCCCTGCCAATAAAGTTTGCAAGAATAGATGACCTACTCATTTACAGCGATTTTGGCGAAGAATCATATCACCCCTGCTTTAAATTTAGTATTGAAAATACCGAAACCGACCTTTATTTGCTAAGCAATAAAAGCGGAAATTCTTACATTCTTCCAGAAATTAAAGAAACCGACTTTTTTATTGTGAGTACAGAATCTTTAGCAGATGAGGACCAAAAAGAATTTATTCAACTCTTAAATAAGATAGAAATTATTCAAACCTCCTACCCAATAGACCCCTATTCTCTAAAATCCAAAGAAAACCTCCTGTTTTTTTAAAATAATTAACTCAATACCCATTACTCACTACTCATTACCCACTACTCGATACCCGATACTCGATACTAATTGTAACAAGTACACTTATTAAAAAAAATATCTTATGTTTGAGTAAATAATTATATTGAACAAAAAATACATTTTATGAAAGTATATCATAATAGAACTAAAATTGTTGCAACACTTGGACCTGCTTCATCATCTAAAGAAGTATTACTAAAGATGATAAAAGCTGGAATGGATATTTGTAGAATAAATTTCTCTCATGGTAAACATGAAGACCTAGGCAAACTAATAAAAACCATTAGAGAGATAAATGACAAGCATAATTTACACGTAGGGATTCTAGCCGATTTACAAGGACCAAAAATTCGTGTGGGCGTAATGAAAGACAATGGAGTTTTTCTGAAGAAAAATCAGGAGTACACCATGACAACTACTAAGTGTATTGGGGATTCGGAGAAGGCGTACATTTCTTATCAGGCATTTCCAAAAGATGTAAAACCTGGAGAAATTATTTTATTAGATGATGGTAAACTTCAATTTAAAGTAATTAGTTCTAATAAAAAAGATACCGTAAAAGTAAAAGTTATTTATGGTGGAATATTATCGTCTAACAAAGGCGTTAATTTACCAGACACTAAAGTTTCCATTCCAAGTTTAACACCTAAAGATTTAAAAGATTTAGATTTTATATTGAAGCAAAATGTAGAATGGATTGGACTTTCTTTTGTAAGGGAAGCGAAGGATATTGTTGAATTAAAAAATATTATTAAGAAACGTGGATCAAACGCAAGGGTAATTGCAAAAATTGAGAAGCCCGAAGCCTTGATAAACTTAGATGAGATTGTACAAGTTACAGATGCCGTAATGGTAGCTCGAGGAGATTTGGGAGTAGAATGTCCAATGGAAGAAGTTCCTATGATTCAAAAAAGAATTGTAAAGAAATGTATGGAACACGCCAAGCCAGTAATTATAGCTACCCAGATGATGGAAAGTATGATTACCAATCCTCGCCCTACACGTGCTGAAGTAAATGATGTGGCTAACTCGGTTTTAGATGGTGCTGATGCCGTAATGTTGAGCGGGGAAACATCTGTAGGAGAATATCCTATTGAGGTAATTACTGCTATGCAAATTATTATCAGAAATATTGAAAAAGAAAGTTATCCATATATGCAGATGCAAGCACCACACAAACGTTCGGCAACGTTTATGTCGGATAGTATTTGTTATACTGCTTGTATTTTAGCGGAACAGAACGATGCCTTAGGTGTAGTATCGATGACCCATTCTGGATATACAGCCTTTAGAATATCTAGTCATAGACCAAAAGCATTAACATTTATTTTTACCTCTAATAAATCACTATTGTGTTTACTAAGTTTAGTGTGGGGTGTACGAGGTTTTTATTATGATAAGTTTGAGAGTACAGATAAAACGATGAAGGATGTAAACGGAATTCTTAAGCATCACAAGCTTGTAAAGAAGGGTGATGCCGTAATCAATACTGCTAGCACGCCTATCGGAAGAAGTGGACGTACAAACACTATAAAAATAAGCACTATTGAATAGTCGGACTTTTGTTTGATTTTTCATCAAAAATAATCAAAAACCAAAGTTTTCCACAGGGATAAAACTTTGGTTTTCTTCGTTTTAAGGCATATTACTTCATGTGAGTGTACTTTCTAAACTTGAGTGTGGAAAACCCCATTTTAAGTACCCAGCCCTGTCCATTAAATTTGATGAAAAACACTTCTACTTTTTAGAAAGTGCTAACAACAACTATAACAGATAATTACTTTTAATACGATGAGCAAAAAAGAAACCAGAGGAAAAGGGATGAAATTAGATCGCTATTTCACCAAGAAGGGAGTTAGTCCTTACGATTTATTTACTTATGAGAAGAGAACTTCGGTCATACGTAATCCAGCAGGAGATGCTGTATTCGAAATGAACGATGTAGAAGTTCCCGCCTCGTGGTCGCAAGTAGCTACGGATATTCTTGCTCAGAAATATTTCCGTAAAGCTGGTGTACCACAAGCAGATGGAACAACAGGTTCTGAAAAATCTGTTAAACAAGTAGCACACCGTATGGCAAATTGCTGGATGGATTGGGGTAAACGTTATGGATACTTCGCTACAGATGAAGATGCAACAGTATTTTATGATGAATTAGTATACACTATAGTTGGACAATTAGCGGCACCAAACTCGCCACAATGGTTTAACACAGGTTTACATTCATCTTATGGAATTACAGGCAAACCACAAGGTCATTACTTTGTAAATCCAGAAACAGAAAAATTAGAAAAATCAACTTCAGCATATGAGCGTCCACAACCACACGCTTGTTTTATTTTATCAGTAGACGATGATTTAGTAAACGAAGGTGGTATTATGGACCTTTGGGTTCGTGAAGCTCGTATCTTTAAATACGGTTCTGGAGTAGGAACAAACTTCTCACGTATACGTGGAGAGAGCGAAAAATTATCAGGCGGCGGACATTCATCAGGATTAATGTCGTTCTTAAAAATTGGAGACCGTGCTGCAGGTGCAATTAAATCTGGTGGTACCACACGTCGCGCTGCGAAAATGGTATGTTTAGATTTAGATCACCCAGAAATTGTAGGGTTCGTAAATTGGAAAGTAGAAGAAGAGAAAAAAGTAGCTGCTTTAATTGCTGCAGGTTACTCATCTGATTACGAAGGTGAAGCATACAGAACAGTTGCTGGACAAAACTCTAACAACTCGGTACGTATACCAAACTCATTTTTCCGTGCATTAGAAAATGGAACAGATTGGGATTTAATTGCTCGTACAAATGGTAAAAAAATCAGCAGTGTTCCATCACAAAAATTATGGGATGACATCGCTTTTGCTGCTTGGGCTTGTGCAGATCCTGGTGTTCAATACGATACTACTATTAACGAATGGCATACTTGTCCACAAGGAGGAAGAATCAATGCTTCTAACCCTTGCTCGGAATACATGTTCTTAGATAACACTGCTTGTAACTTAGCATCTGTAAACTTACGTCACTTCTTCAATGAGCAAACGTTAGAGTTTGATGTTAAGGGATTCGAACACATTTGCCGTATCTGGACAATGGTGTTAGAAATTTCTGTATTGATGGCACAATTCCCATCAAAAGAAGTTGCACAACTATCTTACGAATACAGAACATTAGGTTTAGGATATGCAAACTTAGGTTCTATGTTAATGGTTGCTGGTATTGCTTATGATAGCGATAAAGGCCGTGCAATTGGTGGAGCTATAACAGCAATTATGACTGGTGTTGCATATGCAACTTCAGCAGAAATGGCTAAACACTTAGGACCATTTGTAAAATTCGAAGAGAACAAAAATGATATGATGCGAGTAATGCGTAACCACCGTTATGCAGCATACAACGCAACAGATGCTTACGAAGGATTAGAAATTGCGCCTCCAGGCATCGACCCTAAATATTGCCCAGATTATTTATTATCTGCAGCATGCAATGCATGGGATAAAGCAGTAGAATTAGGAGAGAAACATGGATACCGTAATGCACAAACTACTGTAATTGCTCCAACAGGAACAATTGGTTTAGTAATGGATTGCGATACTACAGGTATCGAACCAGATTTCGCATTAGTGAAATTCAAAAAATTATCAGGTGGTGGATATTTCAAAATTATTAACCAAGCAGTTCCTGCAACGTTAAGAAATTTAGGTTATGATGAAAGTCAAATTGATGCCATCATTAATTATGCAAAAGGAT
>CALRIM020000105.1:0-11099 GCA_943360385.1 Rhizobium sp. Q54
TGAAATCCCATTTGAGGAGCGATTGAAGTTTATTACTCAAAATTATGGCAAGTTTAGCAACGACCAGTTGGTTACCGCTATTATGAGAATACAAAAAAGATTAGGTGGATTGGATACCAAAAACGCAATTAATTTGTTATTGGAAAATAATATAGAGGATTGTTTTAGAATTTTATTAAACTATTACGATCGACAGTATTTACTAGCTTCCAAAAGGAATACTAGAGTACCTAAAATTATTTTAGCACAGACTATTGATGCGAAAAAAAATGCAAATATTTTGTTGAATTCATTATAAAATGGAAGAAAAAATTAGACTGACTCAGTTTGCAAAAGGAGCAGGTTGCGGTTGTAAAATTGCACCAGCAGTTTTAGAAGATATTTTAAAAGGGAGTAGAACCACGATTTCAAATAATTCAAACTTAATAGTTGGAAATAATTCGAATGATGATGCCGCAGTATATGATTTAGCTAATGGAACCGCTTTATTAGTAACTGCCGATTTTTTTATGCCTATTGTAGATGATGCCTTTACATTCGGACAAGTAGCTGCCGCTAATTCAATAAGTGACATCTATGCGATGGGTGGGAAACCTATAACAGCAATTGCTTTACTGGGTTGGCCTATCGATAAATTATCAGCAAGTTTGGCTTCTGAGGTAATGGCTGGTGCACGAAAAATTTGTGATGAAGCAGGAATTGTAATATCTGGTGGTCATACCATCGATGCTGTTGAACCCTTTTTTGGTCTATCAGTAAATGGAATTGTACCAATTCAAAATATTAAAAGAAATAATACGGCAAAGGCTGGAAATATAATATTACTAAGTAAAGCTTTAGGAGTAGGTATTTTAGCAACCGCCCAAAAACGTGGAGTTTTATTACCCGAACACGAAGCCGTATTAATAAAAATGCTGACCTCATTGAACACATTTGGCGAAAAACTTGGGGAAGAAATTGGGGTAACGGCCATGACAGATATTACAGGTTTTGGATTATTAGGACATCTTAATGAAATGTGTGAGGGTGCAAATTTATCTGCAATTATAAATTATAAGAACTTGCCCGTTTTAAAGGAAACGAAGGATTATATTGATAAAAACATTTTACCAGATGCAACTTACCGAAATTGGAATGCATACAGTGCAAAGGTTAAAATAGAGCCCACAGTGGATCCTAAGGAGTCTTTTATGATTTTACCCGACCCCCAAACAAATGGAGGCTTGCTAATAGCTGTTGAAAGAAATAGTGTAGAAGAACTAGTCGTTAAAGGGAAGGCGCTAGGCATAGATTTGATGATAATAGGGGAATTTGTAGAGAGAAGGGATCCGAATATGTTAATATGTTAATGGGATAATATGTTAATATGTTAATGGCTTAGTATGTTAAAGTATTAAGAATATTATAAATTTGTATTAAATAACTAAACTATAAAAAACATGAGATTTACAGGAAAAGAAAACCACGAAATTACGTTAGAAGAAGCAGCAAGACTAACAGCTAACTACAGAGAAACACTTAACTCCCCAACAGAAGCGATAGCAGAATATTTTGGAATGGAAGCATTAAACGCGATGTTATCTCAAGATGGATGTGTTGGAATTAGAATATATTACGGATTAGATAGTACAGGTGAAAAGAAACTCGTTTTAGTAGGAGTAAATGCAGAAGGGAATGATTTATACGAAGGACAATTAATGGAGAGAGGGGAGACTTGCCCTAGCTGTTGTTCTGAAGCCAACCCATTAAATTCGGAAGGGAATGCTTAAAGAATTTCATTGGGAAGAGATTGGTTTTTTTATGGTAATACTGCCAATGATTTATGGCACTGTTTATTACTCATATATTAAAGAAGCCAAGTTAATTTATTTATACACCATTCTTTCTTTTTTACTGGAATTTGTCGGCAAGTTATCCTGGATATATACTGGCAAGCCGTTACCAAATGGTGGAATAGTTTTTACGTATGTTGAAGTCGCGATTTTAGTTCTATTTGTAGACAAATTATTAGATCATAAATATAGAAAAGTATTATTTTCTATTACAGGTATTTTGTTTGTTTCTTGGCTAGTTGCGTTTTTACGTAATCCTAATTCCTTTTTGTTTTTATATGGCTCTGCGAGTTTATTTGAATTGTTATTGTGTTCTATGTACATGTTGAAAAACATGAGTAACATATTTAATAATTGGAAATTCACTTTATTGTTTTCTTTTTTTCAGTACAATTTGTTAAGCGCAGGAATTTTTGCGTTTGTAGACATTCTAAGATATGATGTAAAAAGCAATTTGTTTTTTCTATTAGTACATGCTATTGCAAACGGATTACTTTATGTTTTTATGTTAATAGGCTTCATTCAATGCAAGAAACAATCTACAAGAGTGTAATCTTTATTACGCTTTTTTTTGTGTTTTTTTTGGTTGTGTTTGTACTTTTTCTTTATCGTCATTTTAAAAAAGAAAAGGAAAACGAACGTGAAATTTTTAGCGCAGTAATTAAAGCACAAGAAGAAGAACGGCAGATAATATCGAGTAACATTCACGATGATTTAGGAGCATTGCTTACTTCTGCAAGAATTAGTATTGATAATATTATTTCTGAAGCAAATTCAGATCAAATTAATCAACTAAAGCACCTTGCAGATGTTGTTTCTCAGGCAAGTAAATCAGCTAAAACAGCCTCAAATGCCTTAACACCTAATACCGTTAGTAAGTACGGATTAAAAGGTGCAATTGTAGATTTACCATCTATTTTTAGATATGCAAATGTAGATATCGATGTTTCTTATATTATTCAAAAAGATATTGATTCGTTTGTTCAAATAAGTATTTATAGGATTGTATATGAAATTGTAAATAATAGTGTAAAGTATTCTAACGCCAAAACCATTTTTGTTCATATAAAAGAAGATGATAAAAATCGTATTGTAATTGAAGCTGGAGATAACGGAATAGGGTTTAATAGTAATGCTATTTTAGAAACATCTAACGGAGTTAAAAATATTCGAAATAGAGTGAATTTATTGAATGGGAAAATAACCTTAGAAACGTCAACAGGTAAGGGATGTAAATATTTCATTTCTATATAAATTTATTATTATTATGAGTAAAAATATTTCCATCGCGATATTAGATGATCACCCATTAATTTTAGATGCGTTAAAAGAATTAACATCTAAAATTAAAGGAGTAACACATGTGGTAACCTTTACGGAGGTAGAGCCATTTAAGGAATTCATTGGGTTGCACTCCCCAACTGTTGCTATTGTCGACTTAAGAATTCATGGTAGAGATCAAGGGCTAGAAATGGCAAAATTTATTTTGAATCGTGAAAATAATCCAACAGCAGTATTAATTTACACGTCGCATACAGACTATTACCATATTGCAGATTGTTTAAATAATGGTGTGAATGCATATGTGAGTAAGGATAGTCCGATTTCCGAAATCCGAATTGCCATAGCACAAATTTTGGAAGGGCAAAATTACAATTCACCAGATGTACAACACATTGTTGAAACGAATATTAAACCATCTATCGAAGCTCGAAAATCAAAAGACGATAATGGTAATACAAGCTATTTAACTCATAGAGAGCTTGAAATTTTAACCTTAATTTGTTCAGGTTTTACGGAACAAGAAATAGCCGATAGATTAGACATTAGCATAAAAACGTCTAGGAAGCATAGGCAACACATTATGGAGAAATTAAATTGCAATAAAATTCACTTCCTCTACCAATACGCTATAACCCGCGGTTTAATTAGCTTTTAGACGTTATTCGTCAGGTGTACTGAAATTTTGACATACTACATTTATAGTATTGACAAGTCATTTTTTATTGTGGAGATTTATAAAAAAATGATTATGGACAAGTACTACCTACACGATAATGAGTTGCCAGATGGAAGCTACGAAATTCATAAGGCAACGTGTTTAAAACTCCCAAGTCAACTCGACCTAACATTTATTGGAGAGTTCTCTCATACAAAATTTGCCATAGCTGAAGCCGAAAAAATTAATGTAAAATCTGTACCTTGCGCGTATTGTGGAAAAAGCGTAAAAAGTATTGGACATTAATTTTTTTAAGTGTATGAATCTAAAACAGTTGTTTTTAGTAATAATTATTTCGAGTTTAATTTTTTCTTGTAAAAAGGATGAAACGAGTACTCCTTCAGCAGCTCTACCTGTAAAAGACTCGGTTTATTTAACGGCAAAAGTAGGCGTATTGAGAGCGTTCAAGGCCAATCTCAATAGAGTTACAGTTGACACTGTATTTAGTCAAGTTGGGAAATTAACTCAAATAACAGCCTTCGATGATGGAAACTATAAAATGATAATTACATTTCAAGGCAGGGATACTGGTACTTATGTTTTAGGGTCAAAAAGTGCTTTGAATTATGTATCTGTTTATAATTCCATTGGTGAACTATGGCGTTCTACAACAGAGGGAGGCAAATTAAAGATTACGAAGTATGATATCCTAAACCATAAAATTTCTGGCACTTTTACCAGTGAATTAAGAAAATCTACGAGCGACTTCAATTTTCAATACATAGACGATGGAGAATTTGTTGACCTTAAAATCACAGGGTTCTAGAAACCAGTAAATGGTATTTTTTTAGGGTATAAAAAACGGGTTATATTTAATAAGAATATTATATTCAAATAGTTGAATTATCAATAGATAATGCTACTTCACTAATAAATACTGGCATGTATATTGATGAGATTTGAGTTTAAATTTGTCATATTATAACATTACTATACCTAAAAAAACATTTATGAAAAAAGTTTTACTTACCATCATTTCATTTTCATTTACATTATGTGCCTTTTCCCAAATCCCAACAAGTGGCTTAGTTTCTTATTATCCATTTAGTGGAAATGCGCACGATACCGTTGGCACAAACAATGGTATTGTAAGCGGAGCAACATTAACTATGGATAGGTTTGGATCCGCAAATTCAGCTTATAGTTTCAATTCAACTCTTGGAAATAATATTACGCTTCCTTCTAATACATTTCATTTTTCTAATTACACTTATTCATTTTGGATTAATATGCCAACTTTACCTAGTAATGGTAACCATAGTGTTATTATGAGTATTGGAGGAAATGGTGGAGATCAAGGTGTAAGTATGAATAATAATTACTTTGGTGGTTCTATTACTTTTGATGGCGTAGGTAGTTATAGTTCTGCTGCAGTTACAACTTTTACCGAAGGACCGACTTTAAATACTAATAATTGGTATCATATAGTTTCTGTTAGAGATAGTAATTACTTAAAAACCTATGTAAATGGTAAATTGGCAATAGTTAGTTTGTCATCAAGCGGTGCAATGCCAACGTATGGTTCATCATCCGCAGCAAGAATTGGATCTCGTTTTAATCAATCATTACCTTTTAATGGAAAAATTGATGATGTTAGAATTTATAATAGAGCAATAGATTCTATTGAAGTAAAACAATTGTTCCAAGAAAATTTCTGTTTCCAAACTGTTTTTGATACCGTAACTATTTATGATACTACCTTTGTTACCCATTATGATACTGTTCATTTAAATGTAATTGATACAGTGTTATTGAATTATGTTATCAATGGAGTTAATCCACTGAATAATGTAAATGCTATTAAATTTTATCCAAACCCAACCAAGGATCATTTATTTGTAGAAAATGGAAACTTTGCGGTGATGAGTACTTACCGCATGAAAATCTTAAACATATTAGGACAGGAAGTATTTAATAGTTTAGTAAATCAGCAATTATTCGATATAGACCTTACCAATTATACTACCACGGGCACCTATTATGTAATGATATTCGACCCTCAGAATAATTTAATGGAAGTGAAGAGGATTGTGTTGCAGTAAATAGTTTCCTACTGTAAAAAACAAAAGCCTTTCATGAAACTGAAAGGCTTTTGTTTTGCATTTTTCCTTAATAGGGTATTGTCATTACCTCGTATTGTTTATTGAAAAAGATAGCATCCTTGGGCATTTCATCACCAAATTTTTGATTTTGATAAATGTGGTAGATTACCAATTTCTTTGTATCGATTTTTAGTTTTTTATCGTTTGCATCCAATATAATCCAGTAGGGAACAAATGCGCAATCGATGTTTTTAACAGACACGGCAGTTTCTGCATATTCGGTATCTCCAGATAGAAATATTTTTTTGCCATGCCAAGTTATTACATAGGAATTATGTTTAAATGTAAAACGATGTTTTGTTTTAATAACTTGTATAGAAAAATCGGGTAAGGCATTTTTAGGTTTTTGTAATTTCCTCGAATTCCAAGGAGTGAACACCTTCCCACTTCCTTTTATTTTTTGAACTAATTTTCTAGAATAATGATCGGCATGTTTATGTGTAAATATAAACATCGAATTATCCTTTATACTATCTAATTCCGAAGGTCTGTATTGGTTATACCCGTATGCTCCAGATTTATAAGGAAAATCTACATAGATGTTCGATTGACCATCGGTTAGGTACATTCCACAATTTCCAATAAACTTAATTTTAATTTCGCCAGTTTGGCTGAAACCAATAGTAGCTAAAATTAAGAAGGAGAGGAGTAGGGTAAGAGGTTTGAAAAGTTTTATCATATAGTAAAGATACAAATTGTTGCATTTTAAACGTTTATTCTTTGCTTTTTTGAATAAAACACCCAATTTGAGAAACCTATCCATTATTTCGTTATTATTTTTTTGCATGGAATGTAAAGCGCAAACATTTAATGAAAGGTTTATTATATCTAGCGGAGTAAATGTTTCTACGATGTTCTATGCGAGGAATAGATTGAATTTCACGCCATACCCCTTTCTAGCAATTTCAAAAGATATATTGGATTTAAATAAGGGCATCTTAAGTATTAGTGTTAATTATATAAAAAAGGGAGGGAACGAGGGTTTAATAGTCGCGGATACAAATTTTTGGCAATCCTATTTTGACGATAATTTAAAGTACTTGCAATTAAATTACATAGGTGTTGGAGTTTCCTATCGAAAAAATATTTTTAAAAGCGCTTTATATTATGAATTGTCTGCTAAGTTAAATTATTTAATATCTGGTAAGAAATATAATTATTATTACAATTATGCAGAAAACAAATTAACAACAGAAGTAAGCAGCATTTTTTATTTAAAGAAAGAACCATTTTATAATTATAAACCCATTCGATTTGAAAACGCTATTGCCTTAAATTTTAATTATAAATTGCCCTTCATTAAAAGAACATATTTCTCCGTAGGCTATGAATTTGGATTAACAAGTGTGTTCCTTTTGGATATACGAATTAACCATGGTATATTGGGGGATATTAGGTATTGTTAGGATTAGTATATTAGTTTATAACTAATTTCTTTCTTGCTATTCCAAATTCACTACTCATTTCTACAACATACATTCCTTGTTGCAACCCAATCAATTCTATAGTATTTAATCCCTTACCTAGATTTTCTGTTTGAGAGTAAACCACACTTCCTTTTAAGTCGATTACCTTTATGTTTAAAGCGGAAGCAGCTCCCATTTTTACATTTACAGAAACTCTCCCGTTATTGCTAGGGTTAGGATAGATAATAGTTTCAATGATATTTTTGGTGGAGTGTATACTCGAGGATACATCTATTGTAATATAATTACTGTATTCCTTTTTTTTATAATTTACAAATTGGTTTTGATCGTATAATTGCTCTATATATTCAGAAATATTATTATTGAAATCATAGGAAATGATATATTTATTTGAAGATGAAATTTCCCATTCATTATTTGTGTCTACGAAATATGAAGTATACTCAACTAGATTTTTATTTCTATCAAAAATCCCATCGATTCGATTGAATTTTTCAAGTACATTGTTCACTACTTGATAGTAGGCAACAGAATACGAATTGTTGGTATCTAACTTTAGCCCAATTGTTCTACCTGCATAATAGTATGCGGAGTTTTGATAGCCTGAATCAACCGTAGTTAATTGCACGTTTTCAAAATATTCAATATCACCATTAAAATTTAACCAAGTAATACTATCGGCTTTATACCAAGGCACTAATATAGGAAATTGGTTTGCATGATATGCAAGTTCACGAATTGGTATACCTAGATTGTTATATTCTATTTTTATTATTGTGCCTAATTCTAATTTATTGTTACTGTAGTTGTATCTTTTGAATTCAATTAATTGGTCAAGATTATTATAAACTCTTTCTGTTTTATTCCTTGCAAAAGTTTTTTTAGTACTAGAGCTATAAGTGCTATCTATTTCTAGTACTAATTTTTTTGTGTTGTTGTGGTAAGTATAGCCCTTGCCAAAATAATTTTGAACCTTCCATGCATTTGATATGTATTCTTCTTGCATCGATAAAATCAAATTGCCATTGTAATCAACCTCCTCTATTTTTCTATTTTTAGTTAACCAGAGTTGAGTGTTTGAATCGAATTCCTGGGATATAATAATTTTTTTCAAATTGTTATTGTAGTAATTATATAAATCTCTTCGAAAAAGTGTATAAGTACTATCGGTTTCGTCAAAGTAAAATATATTAATTTGAATCAACTTATTTTGAATATCATAAATGTAATCTTCTTTATAATAAGTATGGCTCCCTATATAATCTAAGCCAAACTTGGTAATAATTCTATTGTCAGAATAATCAAGATGGTATGCATAGGATAATGTAGTGTCCCAGTTGTTCGAAAACGTAGTCCATAGAATTTCTCTATAGTCTGTATATACATTTTTAGTGGAAACGTTAATTCTTGAATGAGTCTTACTATTCGAATTTAAACGGTACTCTCTTAAATCATTAAATTGAGCAAAAGAAGTAGCAATTGTAAAAATCGCCATTAAAGCCAGGACATGTTTTTTCATATGTACGAAAATACGAAAATGTAGGGATACAATATTGTTTTTTATATGGTGTTAAATAATAACCACCACTGGTTTGATTCCAGTGGTGGTTTGTTATTGTTTATTTAGTAATCACCAATTGTTTTTGATGAGTTACGCCAGTTGTTTTATTTGTTATACTTACAATATATACCCCAGGAAGGTAATTGTTTACCGTTAATAAAACATCACCATTGTGTGCCCCATTGTAAACCCTATTTCCCAATATATCTGTTATTTGTATATCATACTCATTTCCTAGCGGTAGCTGCATGGTTACTTGGCCGTACGCAGGGTTTGGATAAATATTAATTGCTAGGGCTTCTGCCTGCATAGGGTTGGTATTCGAGTTCTCTCCACTATTGTTATAACTTTGATGGCACATGTAAAGAATATTGTCCTGCATCCAGTCGTCCAAATTTTTATAGGGTTGCTGTGCATATTTCCCATCTGTAAACACAAAAGTGTATTTCATATTATCGGACAATTTTGCCAGTACATCGGCAGTAATATAAACATACCCATCTGCCATTTGGAGAATAGGAACTTCATCAGTTGAATACACCTGTCCATTATCATCTTTTAGCTGAATGCCAATAGTTTTAGGTAAATCTGTTATACATGGCAATTGATCCAATTTAAGGCGCAAAGCCAATGGCCTGTCTTCTGTATCCACAAAACTAAGTCCTTCGTATTGCCATAATATAGCGCGGGCGGTAAAGATGGATGGGCCTGCCTCGTATGGTTTTTGAGAAGCGATAGATATAAGTGTACTTTTTTCTGTAGTATCCAATGTTCGCTCATCTTGCAAGCGTGCCGATAATAAAATCGTGTATACGGTTATATAATTTTGGGCATACACATCATCCGAAGCTGACATATCTCTTAATACACCAAATGCCGCCTTATCATCTCCGCTCGTTATTTGTTGCTCTAAGTCTATCAGCCTATTCATAAATGGGTTATTCTTCTGCCCGTTCGCTTTCAATTGGCGTTCATAATTATACCACTCTTGCCATGCATCCATTTTATTATCAGGCATTAAATATGATGGGTCAAACTTCGGTGAATTTTCCCCATCACCCGGTTCTATAATAATAATTTCATCTGTACAAAAATTAGGAGCGGTTAATGTTGATTTAATATACTTAAGGTATGGTGGCGCACCAGGACTTGGTTGCAAATACACATCAGGTGAAGTGGTCATGATCCATTGGTTGCGTTCCACCAATTGCGTTGCATTTTGTGGATTAGCAGGATTTGATACATCAAACAAATAAAGTTCAATATCTTCAGCAGCGGTACTGGTGAAATAATTGTCTCTCGATTCCATATTCGGTACACCATGGGTTGTTCCTTTGGTTCGCATCGAATAATCTTTTAATGATATTCCGTTTACCACGTTTTTAAATTCATTGCAATTTATATCATTCCCATACCCGCGAAACTCTCCAGCAATGCCCCTTCCCGCAGTTATTTTGTTTTTATAAAACAATGATTGTTCAGTATTTATGCTATGCACTCCTCTATTACGCCATATAGTGGGGTTAGTGTTGTTAATTGTATTTACAGCTATTCTCAATCCATTTGATTGATTCAATTGAATACCGCTATTATAATCACTTAAATTGTCGGGGGCCACATAAGTGGTATATACGTTAATAGTATTATTATCAATATCAGATATATCTGTTCTTGAAGTTCCATCAGGCTTATTATACCTTTTATTCATCACTTGATAACCCTTTACATTGGTAACTTTTATACCGTAGGCAATATTGGTCATTATATTTTGTGTTATTCTCATTTCCTTGAAATTTTGCTTGCTTGTTTGCCCAGCTTCATCAATGGTAATTGCAGTAGGTAGATGTTTATTGTAAGCGGTAAGCGAACTCAGGTATGCTGTATTATCAAAAATATTCAAGGCAATTTTTATTTTGGTGGTATTTGCAGCACCGTTTGTACCAACATTGCTATTAAGCAAAATAGCACTTAAAGGGAAGTTGTAAAATTTGTTGCCGTTTAGAGTAAGTTCACAATTATTGTTTTTATATAACATTACAGCGTGGGTTTTTACTTTATCCACAATATTGTTGCTAAAATCTATATTTGTTTTACCTGTGGCATATAAGGCTTGGTTTACGTTTTTAAAATTTACGTTTTGTACAGTAACTGTTCCTTTTTTGTCTTTCATGTCGATAC
>CALRIM020000106.1:0-11073 GCA_943360385.1 Rhizobium sp. Q54
AATCGTTTACCCACTTTACTTTCATCAAAAATACCGTTATCATACACTTTATGGCCATTAACAAACGTAGCTTGTATGGTTGACATAAAGATATGCCCCTCGAAAGGAGACCATTTACATTTGTATAGAATATTCGATTTTGAAACTGAATACGATTTATTGGGATCTATAAGCACTAAATCAGCATAATAACCTTCTCGAATATATCCCCTATCTTCTATTTTAAATAGGATGGCTGGGTTATGTGCCATTTTTTGCACCATCATTTCCTTACTTATTTTACCTTCTTTTACTTTGTCAACCAGTGCTAATATAGAATGCTGCACTAAAGGACCGCCAGAAGGGGCCGCTAAATAAGGCTGCTCTTTTTCTTCTATGGTGTGTGGAGCATGGTCTGTAGCAATTACATCTATACGTCCATCCAATAAGGCTTTCCATATTCCCTCTCTGTCGCTTGCCTTTTTTACAGCGGGATTCCATTTAATATAATTTCCTTTTGAAGGATAATCTTCATCAGAAAACCAAAGATGGTGCACACAAGCTTCCGCCGTAATTAACTTTTCTTCTAAAGGTTTCGCCTCAAATAAATGGGTTTCTTTTTCTGTTGAAATATGCAAAATATGCAATCGAGTATTATGTTTTTTCGCTAATCCTACTGCATAAGAAGAAGATAGATAACAAGCTTCTTCCGAACGTATTAAGGGATGCATTTCTATGGTTACTTGCTCCCCATATTTTTCTTTATAATAAGCTAGATTGGTTTTTATGGTATGTTCATCCTCGCAATGAGTTGCAATTAATGCAGATGATTGGGCAAAAATTGTTTCTAAGGTAGATGGATTATCTACTAACATATTACCTGTAGAGGAACCCATAAAAATTTTCACACCACAAACATTTCTAGTATTTGTTTTTAATACTTCTTCCAAATTATCGTTAGAAGTACCCATAAAAAATGAAAAGTTTGAAAGAGAAACTTCTGATGCTCTACGATATTTATCTTCTAATAATTCTTGAGTAAAAACATTTGGAATAGTATTGGGCATCTCCATATAAGAAGTAACACCACCAGCCACCGCGGCTTTAGCTTCTGTGTAAATTTCGCCTTTATGAGTTAAGCCTGGTTCTCTAAAATGTACCTGATCATCTATTGCACCTGGTATAAGCCATAATCCTTCTGCATTAATAATTTCTGCGGAAGCATCTGAAATATCATTTGCAATTTTAATTATTCTCTCGTTTTCAATTAAAACGTCTTTAATTTCTGATGTTCCTTCGTTAATTACGGTGGCCGATTTAATGAGGTATTTCATGGAGTTATGTTGGTTTTTACAAAGATAGTGAAAATGGACTTTCTGAAGTTCTGAAATTCAGAAGTTCTGAAATTCAGAATTTCAACATTTCTACCCTTCGATAGTTCGATAGTTCGAAATTCGGTCTATCTTTGCGGCGATGTCGATAAATTTTGAACAATTTTCTTTAAATCGTCAGTTGCTGAATGCGATTGAGGACTTGGGTTATACTGACCCAACACCAATTCAGCTGAAAGCAATACCAACCATTATGAATGGTCAGGATTTGTTGGGTGTAGCGCAAACAGGTACGGGTAAAACGGCTGCATACGCGATTCCAATCATCATGAATTTAAAATATGCTCAAGGAATGAATCCTCGCGTATTAGTGCTATCTCCAACCCGAGAATTAGCCATTCAAATTCATGCAGATATTGTTGCTTTATCCAAATATACAGACTTGAGATCTGTTGTATTATATGGTGGACTCGGACCAAAAGCTCAAAAGGAAATACTCAGTAAAGGCCTTGATATTGTTATTGCTACACCAGGTAGACTTGTGGAGTTGTATTTAGATGGCGACTTGATTTTAAAAGATTTAAAGACGTTAATTATTGATGAAGCAGATAAAATGCTTGACATGGGTTTTATTCATAAAATCAATAAAATACTAGAAATTGTACCTAGAAAAAGACAGAATATGTTGTTTTCTGCTACAATGAGTGAAAAAGTAAAGACACTTGCAGGAGATTTTCTAGCATTTCCAATTATGGTGGAAATTGCACCTCAAGCCACACCTGCAGAAAAAATTCAACAGTATATATACAAGGTTCCTAATATTCGTACGAAAATAAACTTACTTCAAAAGTTTTTAGAAAATCAAGAAGAGTTTAGTAAGATAATTGTGTTTTGTAAAACAAGACAAATTGCCGAAAATTTATACCATTATGCAGAAAGAATTTATGGTAAGGACCAAGTGAGAGTAATACATGCCAATAAGGGGCAAAACACACGTATAAATAGCATTCAAGCATTTAAGGAAGAGGATGTGCGTATACTAATTGGGACAGATGTAGCATCTAGAGGAATAGATGTTGCCAATGTAACACATGTAATTAATTTTGATGTTCCTTTAATTCACGAAGATTATGTACACAGAATTGGCAGAACAGGAAGAGCAAACCAATCTGGAATATCGATAACTTTTTGTACACCTGCGGAAGAATACCATATAGAGAAAATTCAGAAATTAATTCGTCAGAAAATCAAGGAAGTTGAAGTTCCTGCAGAATTATACATTAAAGAAACCCCCTTTGCTGAAGCACAAGCCATTGCAAAAGAGATAGATATGCAAAAGAAGAAGGAAGATCCAGACTTTAAAGGGGCTTTCCACGAAAAGAAATTTGCGAAAAGTAAATTAACAAAAAACATATCCAACGAAGCCTATAAAAAGGCAAAGGATAAGGAGAAAAAAGAAAAATTTAAAACTAAAAAGAAAGACATGCGCGGCAAAAGCGGAGGTCGAAGTAAGTCCTAATAATATATTAAAAACAATGAAAACAGCAGAAATCAACATTAAAGTAACCCTCGACGACAATAAATTACCAGAAACAATCACTTGGAAATCTACAGATGGAGATAACAATGAAGAAGTATCTTGTAAATCGATGATGTTAGCCCTATGGGACCATCAATATAACAATACCCTACGATTAGATTTATGGACAAAAGATATGCCTGTAGATGAAATGAAGCGCTTTTTCTATGAAACATTAATGACTATGGGTGATAGTTTTTTAAAGGCCACTAACGAAACCAATATTGTGGAAGACCTAAGAGACTACTGTGCCCATTTTGCAGAAAAAATGGATTTAAAGGTTCAAGGATAAAATTGGCATAGAAATTACTATATTGGAACTTTATTTATCCAATATAGTAATTTTGAAAACGACTAAATCAATACTATCTGCATGCTTAGTTACCATAAGTATGCTTTTATTTTCAACAGCCCAAACCCAGGCACAACTTCAAGTTCGCACCGAAAAGAACTTTACAAAAATGGTAAACCAAGTGCTAGTAGGTTCTGGCGTAGTTATAAAAAACGTTTTATTTAAAGGTGATACCAATGCAATTGGTATTTTTGATGGTAGAAATTCTAATATTGGCTTAGATAGTGGAATTATTATTTCTACTGGTTTAGCTAAAAATGCTGTTGGTCCAAACCAAGATAAAACAAGTACATCAAATCAAAAATTAGGAGATGGTGATTTAAATTCCCTTATACCTGGAACGGTTACTAAAGATGCAGCCTCACTTCAATTTGATTTTACTCCTGTTTCTACTTCTGTAAAATTTAGATTTGTATTTGCTTCTGAAGAATATCCACAATGGGTAGATTATCCTTACAATGATTTATTTGGATTTTTTATAAGTGGTCCTGGTATTACAGGAAAAAAGAATATAGCGCTAATTCCAAACACAAACGACCCGATTAGTATTAAAACCATAAATTTTAAAACAAATTCGAATCTATATATTGATAACACAAATGGTTTAACAGTTCAATATGATGGATTTACCAAGGTAATTGAAATTGTTGCCGACAATTTAACAGCTTGCCAAACATACACTATAAAAATGGCTATCGCAGACGTGTTTGATGATGCTTACGACTCAGGTTTTTTCCTTGAAGCATTAAGTTTTAAAAGCGAATCTGCTAACGAAGCAAAAGTAAGTGTGATTATTCCTTTTGGTACTAAAAATATTCAGGAAAAATGCGATAGTAGTATTTTTAGATTTTCAAGATTAAGTTCTGATTTAAGTAAAAAACAGCGAGTTGATTTTTCTATTGGTGGTACTGCAACTATGGGTGTTGATTATTTAACTATACCAGATTCTGTTGTAATACAAGCAGGCAGAGCCTTTGCAGATGTAGTAATTTTCCCTGTTGATGATAATGTAACCGAAAATCCCGAAAGTGTATTATTAACTATTACTAGTAATGGAATTTGTTCCAAGTCTTTTGATTCTGTAAATATTAAGGATTTCGATACATTAAAGATTACTGGTTTTAAAACTGTTGATTGTACAGGCGATACTGTATTTAAACAAGTAAAATACACTGGAGGATCAACTCACCTCGGTTATACTTGGACCGATAGTTTGGGCACCATAAAAGGATTAAGCGCAATACTCACTGCTTCTCCAGATAGTTTAACAATGTTTATCATCTCTATTTATGATAGCTGTATTAATTACACGTCTATTGATACAGTATATATTCCACCTATTATTCCCGTGGTATTAACATCTACTAAAGATACTGTTGTTTGTGCACCAGTGGACATGCAACTTATTATAAAATCATCTGTACCAGGATTACATTATAAATGGTCGGCTACTACGCCTTCATTAGATCCTGTTGGAATAATAGAAAACGATACGTTAATGTCTACTAAGTACTCGATACCATCTGGCGTAAATAAAATTATTGTTACTTGTACAATGACTGATGAGAATTATTGCGCAGATCCGTATGTATTCATAATAATTAGTTTACCAAAGGGAGTATATGGTCCCAAAACTGTTTACGTATGTAAAGGAGATTCCACAACCCTTAAAGCGTATGGTGGAGGAACTTATTTATGGAGTCCAGCTGATGGTATTGTAAATGGAGATGTAACCAATTCTACTGTTAGAATTTTTAAACCAGGAATATATAAAGCAATTATTACCGATACGGCTACATGTGAGAAAGAAGTTTCAATTGAAGTAGTTTATGATACCATTCCAAAAGCAAATGCTGGTGAGGATGTATTTATTTGTGAACGTAGTAGTGTATTACTTTCTGCTGGAGGATCTGATTATGATACATACGAATGGTCACCTGGTACAAGTTTAAATAATTCCAAAAGTGCAACTCCCCTTGCAACTCCAACTAAAACAACAACCTATTATTTAAAAGCAATGAATCACGCTTGTTATAGCTATGATAGTGTTACAATTCATGTAATTACCAGACCTGAATTAGCCGTTGATTATAATTTTGATAGTTGTGCAAAAGTAATATCGTTTTCTAATGCTACCATTGGAACGGATAGTTTCTATTGGGATTTTGGGGACTCTCAACACTCATTGGAAAGAAATCCAACTCATAAATACGATACAACTGGCGATATTTTAGTTTCCTTAATTGCTAATAGAGGTACCGATTGTACGGATACGGCCTTAATAAATATCACATTATTAGATGTAGATCCTAGTAAACGAGTGGTACCAAATGTATTCACTCCTAATGGAGATAACATAAACGATGTATTCACCATAAAAGGAGGAAACGTTTCATGTGCGATAGAAAAGATGAGCATCTACAATCGATGGGGTAAATTACTCCATGAAATTTCAAACGCAGAAGTTTGGGAATGGGATGGCCGAATCGGCGGTAGTATTGTCCCGCCTGGAGTTTACTTTTACTCAATCGTCGGCAAAGGGTTTGAAGACGTAGGAATGATAAATGTTATTTACTAATATTATTTTTATTTAATCTTAAAAGCTATGTTAGACGGTCACTACATTCATTTATTGAGTAATCATTTCCCAATAATTTTAACCATTACAGGTTTCTTCATTTTAACATTCGGATTATTAAAACATTCGAAAAGTATAAAGCAAATTGGTTTAGCAGTTTTGTTATCTGCCTCAATAGCAACCATCCCAGCTTATATAACTGGAGAAGACGCCGAAGAAAAAGTGGAGAATGCAATGAGTACAAGTAAAAGTATGATAGAAGAGCATGAAGAAAGTGCAGAATTTGCCTTTATTTTTACTGATATTTTAGGGGTACTCTCTTTACTTTCACTTCTACTCTTATCAAAAGATTCAAAGTACTCTGTAATTTCAAATAGAATTACTTGGCTCGTAGGCTTAGTAACTATTATTACCTTATTTAAAGTCGGACAAACAGGAGGGCAGATTCGAAGACCAGAATTAAGATCCAATGCAATTTCAGACACCACAAATATTAATTACAATAAAGATTCAGAAAACGATAATGACTAATAAATTAATAAAATCAGTAATCATCTTAATTACTTTAACTACCGCCTTCTCCTTAAATTCTTGTAAACACGATATTGATTTATCTACCGCCCCTACAATATCATTTAAGGACGATATTCAAGCCATAATTTCAGGAAATTGCGCCATGAATGGCTGTCATGGTAACGATAGCCAATCCGAGTTTTCACTAACTTCGTATAATAATGTAATGAAGGAAGGCGATATAAAAGCTGGTGATGCAAAAGGCTCAAAGTTTTATCAAGTATTATTAGAAAATTCTGGTGAAGAAAAAATGCCACCAAATGGACCCTTAACTGATATTCAAATTAAGAAGGTTTTTATTTGGATTGAACAAGGAGCTAAGGACAATTAAGAATTAACGATTAACAATTAACAATTAAGTCCCGATAGCTATCGGGATTAGAGTTTAGAATTTAGAATTTTTATAAATAAATATGAAGAAAATAATTTTACTTGGACTTGTTATAATAAGTAGCTTAAGTGCTTGCTACTATGATAATTTCGAAGAATTAAATCCAGGAGTAGGATTAAATGGATGCACCGATACCGCTGGAACCATTGGGTTTACAGCAAAAGTATTACCCATTATGAATGCAAATTGTGGAACTGGAGATAATACTTGCCATCAAAGTAATGCAAGTACAGGTTTTTACATCTTAAATACAAAAGCTGGTGTAGAGATTGCCATTTCGGATGGTAATTTTCTTAATTCAATTAACCATACTAATGGTGCAAGTGCCATGCCTAAAAATGGAGGTAAACTAGATGCTTGTTCTATTGCAGTAATTGAGAAATGGATTGCGACTGGGAAAGCCGATTAGATTTGAGATATGAGATTTTAGATTTTAGAACTATTAACAAGCTCGTAGAGCTTACCTGCATAGCTGGTGGCGTAAGCCGTCGAAAAAAAAGAAAACAAGGAATTAGGATTTAAATCAGAATAAAATGAATTCAAGGTTATATAAAATTATTTTTTTTGCAGTAGTTATAGCAATTACAACAAATGCAAAAGCACAGGAAACAGATCCGATGAAACTATTGCAGGAAATGACTCCTACCGACACAAAAGAGCCTGTAATTGCGACATTCAAAGGAACACGTTTAATAAATCAACATACCATTGAAGTTGGTGGCAAGAGAACATTAGATTTTAGAATTGCACATAGATTTGGACCATTTAATACTGGATCCTATAATTTTTGGGGATTAGATGGTGGAGCAAGTATTCGCATGAGCTTAGAGTATAGTTATGATGGTCGTTTACAGTTTGGATTAGGAAGAACATCTATTGAAAAAACATATGATACTTATTTAAAATATCGTTTATTAAGACAAACAAAAAACAATTCAATGCCAATTAGTGTCACTCTTTTATCTGGTTTATATTATACTAATTTAAAAGGGGCTGCTACTTTAATTTCAGGAGTTGATAAACACAAAAATACTAGTTCTAGAATTTCTTATGCACATCAGATCATGATTGCTAGAAAATTTGGAGAAAACCTTTCCATACAAATAACACCAAGTATGGTTCACTATAATCAAGTAGATAATATTAGTGATAAAAACGATACCTATGCTGTAGGAGCTATGGGCAGATATAAATTCACGAGAAGAACTGCTGTAACTTTTGAATACATGGCAAGAGTAAATGAATTTTCTAGAGCAAACACTTATTACAATTCAATGGGAATAGGGCTCGACATAGAAACAGGTGGTCACGTTTTCCAAGTACATTTAACTAACTCTTTAGGTATAACCGAGAATCAATTCATTACCAAAACAACCGATTCTTGGTCTAATGGAGGCATGAGATTAGGGTTTAATATTTCGAGAGCGTTTACTCTTTAAGAGTATCGGGTAGTGGGTATCGAGTATCGGGAATTAGTAAAAAAGATATGAGGTTAAAATTTAAACTATTTTTCGTTTTTCTATTTTCGATTTTCGTTTGGAAAGAAACGAAAGCACAAACTTATTTCCCACCTTTAACTGGCAAACAATGGGATACCATTAGTCCAACTCAATTAAATTGGTGTACAGATAGTATTCCTTCTCTTTTAAACTTTGTTGGTAATAATAATTCGAAAGGGTTTATTGTTTTAGTAGATGGGAAAATTGCCATTGAAAAATACTATGACAATTTTACTCAAGATAGTATATGGTATTGGGCTTCAGCAGGCAAATCTCTTTTGGCTACTACAGTTGGCATTGCCGCAGAAGAAAAATTAATCGATATCCAAAAATCAACTTCAGAATACCTAGATACTGGGTGGACAAGTTGTTCTACTGCTGATGAATTGAAAATAAAAATAGTACATCAATTATCGATGTCAAGTGGCGTTAACGATAATGTGCCGGATGTAGATTGCACCCTCCCCTCTTGCATTTCTTGTTTAGCTAATCCAGGCTCAAGGTGGGCCTATCACAATGCCATGTACACCTTACTTGAAGATGTAGTAAGTAATGCAACAAATCAAAGTTTAAATGTTTATTTAAATTCTAAAATAAAAACTAAAACTGGTTTATCTGGAATTTACTTAAAGCAAGGATATAATAATGTTTTTTTTAGTAATGCCAGATCAATGGCACGTTTTGGATTATTAGCATTAAATAATTTTGTATGGAATAATGATACCGTACTTAAGGATGGAGCTTACAAAACACAGATGACCACTACCTCGCAAAACATAAATCTATCCTACGGATATTTATGGTGGTTAAATGGAAAAGCATCTTTTATGCTACCACAAAGTCAGTTCGTTTTTAATGGCCCATTGTTGCCTAATGCCCCAATGGATTTATTTACTGCACTAGGCAAAAATGGACAAATAATAAATGTAGTACCCAGTAAAAAAATAGTAGTCATTAGAATCGGCGATCGCCCAAATAATGCCAATGAATTACCCATGATTTTTAATAATGAAATCTGGAAAAGATTAAATTACGTAATGTGCAATTCCATTGGTATAGAAAATACTAACCATGAAATTAAAATTTACCCAAATCCTACTTCTGAATTTATATATTTCGAAAACATAAATAATACCACAAGTATTGAATTATATAACACCTTAGGGCAAAAACAAAAAAATGAATTAATCGAAAATAGAATAGATATTCGAAGTCTTCCAAAAGGAATTTATATTCTTAGAATGAAAGATGGCAATACCATTTCCACTAAAAAAATCTTGAAAAATTAATATCTAACGATTAACAATTATTCCACGAGCACACGACTCATGAGCACACGAGCATATTAACTTCTCTCTTCCCAGATTTGCACTAAGTAAATAATCGTATCCACCGCTAACTCCATATCTTGCACAGAAACCCATTCTAA
Source organism: Rhizobium sp. Q54 (assembly GCA_943360385.1). Classification (GTDB taxonomy): domain Bacteria; phylum Bacteroidota; class Bacteroidia; order Sphingobacteriales; family Sphingobacteriaceae; genus CAJBVG01. The sequence goes on from CALRIM020000106.1 coordinate 9,712, forward strand.
CTTCGAGTGGAATGCATGTTCACCTGCGAAGATATTTGGGCAAGGAAGACCCATAAACGATAAACGAGAGCCATCGGTACCTCCACGAATTCCACCACTAACAGGATTCATACCAGCTCTTCTAATCGCTGCCTCAGCATATTCCACTAATTGAGGATTTTGTAACAACACTTCCTTCATGTTTCTATATTGATTTCCAACTTCAATTGTATAAGAAGAGCCAGGATAATTTTTAATTACTTTTTCTGCTATATCCGCAATTAATTGTTCATGATCATTTAATCTTGCGGTATCAAAATCTCTTATTATAAATTGAATATTGGCAGACTCCATTCCACCAGAAATAGAAACAGGATGAACAAAACCCTCTCTTCCTTCCGTTGTTTCTGGCGACATCCTATCTTTAGGTAATGAAGCAATAATATCTGAGGCGATTTTTATAGCATTCTCCATTTTGTTTTTTGCAAAACCTGGGTGAGAAGCTACTCCATGAATTTTAATACTTAAACCATCAGCAGAAAAGGTTTCATCCTCAATATGTCCACGGGTTTCACCATCCATAGTATAGGCAAAATCTGCAGCTAATTTTTTCAAATTAACCTTATCAACACCTCTCCCAATCTCTTCGTCGGGTGTAAATAGAATTTTTATATCTCCGTGTTTTATTGATGGATTATTAATTAATTGATAAATGGCATCCATAATTTCGGCAACACCTGCTTTATTATCTGCCCCAAGTAGCGTAGTACCATCTGCTGTTATAATATCATTCCCTATTTGATCTAATAATGCAGGATGCTCAGAAGATTTTAAAACTTGTGTATTATCTTCTGGAAGTACAATATTTTTTCCATCATAATTTTTATGAATAATTGGATTCACATTTTTTCCAGAACAATCTGGCGAAGTATCCATGTGAGAACAAAAACAAATTACAGGAATTTTTTTGTTTGTATTAGATGGAAGTGTTCCATAAACATACCCATTTTCATCCATCTCTGCATCGGAAATGCCAATGGTTATTAACTCTTCCACTAAGATTCTACCTAAATCTTTTTGCTTTATGGTAGAGGGGCATGTTGGAGAATTAGGATCAGATTGTGTATCGATTTTTACATATTTTAAAAATCGCTCGGTAACAGTATATTTAAGATTCATAAGCTCTCATTAGTGAATCAAAATTAACAAAAAAATATTACCGAACGACTATTAATAAAATACTATAACTAATTATTTAATGCACCATTTTGAATCCATAATTCGATTTTACGGATATTACAATCGTTTAATTTTGTACCATTTTTAGGCATTGCAGACCAACCTGTTTCTCTTTTTATCGAACCCAATAGCGAACCATTAGTT